>VAWT01000135.1 GCA_005883415.1 Actinomycetota bacterium
CGCGCGCTGAAGCGACATTCCAACCGCGTCGGCCACCCGCTTGATCTCAGGCTCGCCCATTCCCAACCAAAGCGGAAGCCGCACGAGGCGATCGCTTAACTGTTCAGTCGTGCTCAGGCTGCCATGCGCCCGGGCCAGCCGGCGTCCGGCAGGCGAGGTGTGCAGCGGGACATAATGAAAGACGGCCTGGATCCCGTCCGTCCGCAGGTTCGAGATCAGGCGGTCGCGCGTCTCGCGGTCCTCCACCAACAGGTAGTAAAGGTGGCCGTTGTGCTCGCGCCCCGCTGGGACCACCGGCCGCCGCGCCAGGCCTCGATCCTCTAGGTGGGCGAAGCGCTCGTGGTAGGAGCGCCACAGCATGAGCCTTTGGGCAGTGATTTCGTCGGCTGCCTCGAGCTGTGCCCACAAGTACGCGGCACTTATCTCGCTCGACACGAACGACGACCCCAGCTCGACCCACGTGTACTTCTCCACCTCGCCGCGGAAGAACTTGCTGCGATTGGTGCCCTTCTCGTGCAGGATCTCCGCGCGCTCGATCCACGTGGGATCGTTGATCATCAGAGCCCCGCCCTCGCCGCAGTGCACGTTCTTTGTCTCATGGAAGCTCACGCAGCCGAGGTCGCCGATTCCGCCGAGGGCACGGCCGCGGAATGACGCGCACACGCCTTGCGCGGCGTCCTCGATCACGAGCAACTGGCGCTCGGCGGCTAGCCGCATGATCTCTTCCATCTCGCACGCGACGCCTGCATAGTGGACTGGGAGGATTGCCTTCGTGCGCTCCGTGATCGCGTCTTCGATCAGGCGCTCGTCGAGGTTGAGCGTGTCGGCGCGGATGTCGACGAATACCGGCGTGGCGCCACGCAGCGCGACAGCGTTCGCAGTCGATACGAACGTGAAGGACGGCATGATCACCTCATCGCCGTGCTTCAGCTCCGCGAGTATCGCCGCAAGCTCGAGCGCCGAGCTGCACGATCCGGTCAGCAACGCCCGGGCGGCGCCGGTGTGGTCCTCGAGCCAGCGGCCGCAGCGAGCGGTGAAGGGGCCGTTTCCCGATAGATGGCGGTTAGCGATCGCCTGCTTGATGTAGACGAACTCCCTGCCGGTGGCGTGCGGGCGGTTGAACGTGATCCGCGGGCCGGCGTTTACTGGCTGGCCGGGATGTGGCGCAGCCCCCGGCGCGCCGCCATCCGACGCGGTCATGCTCCGAGTGCTTCGGTGTCCGTCGGCCGGCGGGGATCGGCGGCTTTCGCGATCGGTGCCGTGACAGCGTCCGGTGCAGCCGCGGTGAAGCCGCCGTCGCCTGGCGGCTGCCCACCTGCCACCTCGTCAACCACGAACAGAGGCCGGCCCTTGACCTGCTCGAAGATCTTGCCCACGTACAAACCGGTGACGCCGCCGCTGATGATGATGAACGCCGCGAGAAACAGGCCGAACAGCGGCAGTGCTGTCCAGCTTGGGAGCTGATTTCCGGTGATCCAGGACACGAGCGCGTATCCAGCCAGCGCCGTCCCTGCCAGGGCCACTAGGAACCCGAGATAGACGATCCAGCGCAGCAGGACGGTGGACTGGAAGAACAGGCCGTCGACCGCTACCCGTGCAAGCTGGCGGAACGTGTAGGAGCTGCGGCCGACCTGCCGGTCGCCCTGCCTCACCTCGAGCTCCGCGCGGCGATAGCCGAGCCAGTGCAGAATCAGCAGATACTGGCGGTCTTGGTCTCGCAGCGCCAGGAACGAGTCAACGACCTTGCGTGAAATCACGCTGAGGTTGGTGTAGTTCGTGTGGAGGTTGCCGCGGGCGATCATGTTGTGCAACCGGAAGTACGCGCTGGCTGCCAGACGACGGGGAAGCGACTGAACCCGCTCTTCGCGCCGGGATAGC
Organism: Actinomycetota bacterium; assembly: GCA_005883415.1. GTDB lineage: Bacteria > Actinomycetota > Thermoleophilia > Solirubrobacterales > Solirubrobacteraceae > Palsa-465. Next base: position 1,879 of record VAWT01000135.1, read on the forward strand.
ACCACGTCGTATCCCTCGAGAGCCTTGGCGTACAGGCGCGGAATCTCCTCGGGGGGGTCCTGGAGGTCGCAGTCCATGACCACGACCCAGCGGCCGCGGCTTGCTGCCAGCCCGGCCGTGATCGCGGCGTGCTGCCCGAAGTTACGGCTCAGGCGCAGGGCGAGAACGCGGCCGTCGGTCGCGGTCAGCTCGCGCAGAATTTGCCAGGAGTCATCCGGGCTGCCGTCGTCGACGAGTACGACCTCGAACTCGCCAGTGAGCGGCTCAAGCGTCGCGCACAGCCGCCGGTGGAGCTCAACCAGGCACCCGCGGCAGCCGTACACCGGCACCACTACGCTGATCTCGACGGTCCCCCGCACGGTCGCAAGCCCATTCGCAGCAGGTGACGTGCTCACCGGCCGCGAGCCTAGCACCAAGCTTGGCGACCTCCAGCCGCGACGCCGCGCCGTCCGGGAGTCCTCGCAGACGATGCAGGAGTTGGAAATCAAAGTTGTCTCTACGGCATCGGCCGGCACGTTGATCCCGCCGGCGCGCCTGTAGCGATGACGCTCGCTATCCCGGCGCCGAGACCTTCTCATATCCCGTAGGCGATCATGCGCGGGTGCTGAGGAGTCTGCGCCTGGCTGCCATGACGGTGGCGCCGTGACCGTGGGCCGCTATCTAGTGGGTGTCGTCCTTCTGTGCGTGATGGCCGGCGGGGCGGGGTTCGTGCTGCTCGGCGTGGCCTATGTGATGGGAAGTGTCGGGGCCTTCCGACCGTGGGCGGTCGGCGGGGCTGTGTTTGCCGTCGGGCTGGTCGCGTGGGCCCCGGCCCATATTTGGGGGACGGGGCGCTTCGCGCGTAGGCCGGGGCCACGCCGCGCGTCGGCGCCCGTGAAGCCACCGGCCGGGAAGGGCGCGTTGGTGGCGGCAGTCGCCTCGGCCTGCCTATTCGCGCAGTGGTGGGCCTTCACCGCTCCCGCGCTGGAGCACGGGATGGGCAACATAGACACTCTCTGGTATCACGCTCCCTTCGCCGCGCGCTTTGTGCAGGAGGGGTGGATCACCCGCCTGGCGCCCACACACCCCGGCCTCCTCCCCACCTTCTACCCCGACAACTC
>VAWT01000136.1 GCA_005883415.1 Actinomycetota bacterium
CTTGGCCAGGACCACCGGGATGTCCTCGAGCATGTACTTGAGGCCGCCAACGAACAGCGACACGACCTCACGCCGCTCCGAGATCGCGATGACCAGCGCGTCGGTCTGCTTGGCCACGCGAGCGGCGGTCCGATGACGGGTGCCGGTCTCCAGCGTGTGGATCGTGGGATCGGGCGTCAGCTGGACGTTGATGTGCACGACCTTCGTGGCGTTGGAGCTGAGCACGATCGCGCCATCCATCTTTGACAGCTCATATAGAAACGCAGGCGAATAGTCGAGCTCGAGCTTGATGCCCCCGGAGAACATGAACGCCAGCTCGTCGGGATCGCCGATCACGATCAGCCCCCCGGTCCGCGCGTGGAGGACGTGATCGATCCCTTCTCTCAGCGCCGTCCCGGGCGCGACCATCTCAAGCGCCCGTACCAGCCGGGAAGTCTGTCGAGTCTCGAGCTCATCGGCGAGCTCCTCCCCGGGGCGTGACGGCATGAAGGCCGATTTTACCCTTGATACGGGGCCGCCGCACCCTGGGCGTACGTGCGCTCACCGCGCGAGTGCGCCCAGCGCGCGGTCAGCCCCCTTTGGGCAAGCGGACGCGCGGCCCCGCACATGGAGGCTGTCGACGAGACGAGCCTATGAGTCCCGTTTCGTCGACAGCCTCTCGCAACCCTCGTGGCTGCCCCCGCGGCGCCGCTGCCGTTCAGGCGGCCTGAGCCCGCGCCGGCCCGAGCACGCTGGACAAGGCCTCCCGCAGGGTGCCAACGCTCTCCGGCTCAACCACCGGCACGAGCCCGAACTTCTTCGCCTCTGCCCGGCGGCGGTCGGCGTGAGCGACGGTCCGGAGCTCCCCGGTCAGCCCCAGCTCGCCAAAGCAGGCGAGCGGGCGCGAGCCGCCGGTTCCGTGTAGCGCCACGCGCTTGGCGGCGCTGGCGACCGCGAGCGCCACAGCCAGGTCGACCCCAGGCTCGTCGACCCGGACGCCCCCCACGACGTTCACGAACACGTCGGCGGCTCCCAGGCCGATGCCCCCGTGCCGGCCCAGCACCGCCAGCACCAGCGCCAGGCGGTTGCGGTCAAGCCCAGCCGCGACGCGGCGCGGAGGAACGAGCTCCGAGGAGGAAACCAGGGCCTGGACTTCCACCAAGAGCGGCCGAGAGCCTTCCATCGCGCACACGACGACGCTGCCGGGGGCCCGCGTCGCCTCGCCGACGAACCGTGCCGACGCGTCGAGTACCTCGACCAGCCCGTGGTCTCGCATCTCGAACACGCCCGCCTCATCCGTCGAGCCGAACCGGTTCTTGACCGCGCGGACCGTTCGGTAGGTTCGCTCCCTTTCACCCTCGAACTGAAGGACGCAGTCCACGATGTGCTCCAGTACGCGAGGGCCGGCCAGCGCGCCGTCCTTGGTCACGTGCCCGACAAGCAACGCGGCGGTCCCCAATCGCTTGGCCACCTCCATGACCCGGGCGGCGACCTCCCGCACCTGGGCCACCGATCCCGCTCCACTCGAGAGATCCCGGCAGTGGAGCGTCTGGACAGAGTCGACTACGCATACCTCTGGCCGCTCGCGCTCGATCGTCGCCAGCACGGCATCCAGGTCGGTCTCGCCGATCACCGGGATCCGAAGCGCGTGGCCGTTGCGCAGCCGCTCGGCCCGAAGCCGAATCTGGGCTGCCGACTCTTCAGCCGATACGTACAGCGTCCGGCGCCCGGCGGCCATCAAGTTCGCAAGCACCATCGTGGTAAGCGTCGACTTGCCGATTCCCGGCGCGCCCCCGATCAGCACCAGCGATCCGGGAACTATCCCGCCGCCCAGGACGGAGTCGAGCTCGCCGATGCCCGTGCTCAGCCGCTCGTGTTCTCGCCTCTCGACTTCGGCAAGGGCCACGGGCCTGACTGCCTGTGCGCGCGGCGACCCGGCGAGAGCAGATCCACCGCCCGTTTCGGTGCGCGTCTCCACCAGGGTGTTCCACTCTCCGCAGCCTGTGCACCGACCCGCCCAGCGGGCGGTCTCGTGTCCACAACCGGAACAGACATAGACGGAGGTCGCACGGGCCATGACGCTCGCAGCCTAGCCGCGCCTCCCGACGGGATCGCGGGGCGCGACAAAGTTGTTGCGGGTCAGTCCTCGAACCGCGGCTCGCGGCGCTCGCGCAGTGCGCTCGCTCCCTCGCGCACGTCTTCGCCCAAGAAGCTCAGCATCTCGTAGGCGACGCCGGCGTCGAATGCCGGGACCGCGACCCGCAGCCAGTGGTTGAGAGTACGCTTGGTCCACCGCGCCGCTTGACGGGGACCGGCAGCGATCCGCCCGGCGATCTCGAGCGCCTCGTCCAGCACGCGGCCGACCCCGAGGCGTAGGTGGCCGTCGGTGAGCCGCACGCTCTCCCCGATCACGCTGATGTCGGCCATCAGCGCCACGGCCAGACCGGCCCCGACCGCGGTGCCGTTGATTGCCGAGATGATCGGGACCTGGCAGTCGATCATGCCGAGCACCAGCTCGGCGGCCTCCCCGGCCATCGCCGCCACCCGCCGGTAGTCGCCGCTCATCCGCTCGACCATCTCCAGGTCGCCGCCCGCCGAGAAAGCCCGTCCCGCACCGGTGACCACGACCGCCTCTGCATCGGGGTCCCGCGCCACCTCCCGCCACACGCCCGCCAGCTCGGAGTGCAGCCGCTCGTCGGTGGCGTTGAGCTTCTCGGGCCGGTCGATGGTGATCAGGAGCACGCCGTGTTGGCAGCGCTCGAAGCGTAGGTTGTGGTAATCGTCGTAAGGCATCGGCGGCCGGGACCCTAGCGCCTCATCGCCGCTCCTCAAGGCTCGTGCCCCGAGTCCCCGGGGCACTAGAAGAACAGCCGCTCGAGCACGCGGGCCACCCCCGCGTCGTCGTTGCTGGCGGTTACCTCGTCAGCCGCGGCGAGCACGTCAGGGTGAGCGTTCGCCACCGCGATCGCGTATCCGGCCCAGGCGAGCATCGGTAGGTCGTTGGGCATGTCGCCGAACGCCACTACGGCCTCTCTGCCGATCACGCGCTCCTCGCACAGCTGCGCGAGCGCGGTGGCCTTGCTCACCCCGGGCGCGGCGATTTCCAGCAGCGCGTCACTAGAGCTTGAGTGCGATAGCTCGGCCAAGCCCCCAACCACAGATCGAGCCCGCTCGAGCAGCGCGTCGGCAGAGAGATCGCGGTGACGCAGGAGGAGCTTGATCGCTGGCTGGTCGATCAACGCGTCGACCGCGCCGACGACCGTCCCCTCCGGAACTGGCCAGCGCGGCTCATAGCTCGGCTCGTGGCCGAACCCGTCAGCCGTCTCGACCGCCCACGATCCTCCGGGCAGTGCCTCTTTCAGGCGAGCTACGACCTCCCGAAGGGCCGAGGGCTCGAGTGCGACCGTCTCGAGAACCGACTCCGTTCCGAGGTCCCACACCAGGCCGCCGTTCGCGCACACCGCCAGCCCCTGGTGACCGATCGCCTGCGCGATCGGACGCAGCCAGCGCGGGGGCCGAGCCGTACAGAGGACGAGCAGGACACCGGCATCCTGAACCGCGTCCAGCGCCCGGCGCGAGCGCTCATCGACCGTGCCGTCAGGGCGCAGCAGCGTGCCATCCAGGTCCGACGCGACCACGAGCGGGCGCGCCGGCGGCTTGCGCAGGCTACTCCCCGTCCTGCGAGGCGTCCGGAAGCGGAGGGCACCTGCTCGCGGAGCACGAAGTCCGCCAGCGGATCCTCGATGTAGCGCTGGATCGCGCGCCGCAGTGGCCTCGCGCCCATGGCTGGATCCCAGCCCTTGTCGACGAGCAAGTCCTTGGCGTCTTCAGAGAGCTCCAGCAGCAACTCTCGCTCGGCCATGGTCTCGCGGATCCGGCCCAGCAGCAGCTCGACGATCTCCTTGATCTCGACCTTGGCCAGCTTGTGGAACACGATCACCTCGTCGATCCGGTTCAGGAACTCTGGCCGGAAGACCTTCTTCAGCTCGCCCATGATCCGGTTCTTCATGTCCTCGTAGGTGAGGCCGGTCTCGTCGTCGGACACCGCGAAGCCCAGCGGGGTATTGCGCGCGATCTCCGAAGCGCCGATGTTCGAGGTCATGATCACGATGCAGTGCCGGAAGTCGACGGTCCGTCCCTGCGCGTCGGTCAGCCTGCCGTCCTCCAGGATCTGAAGCAGGATGTTGAACACGTCGGGGTGGGCCTTCTCGATCTCGTCCAGCAGCAGGACGCTGTAAGGCTTGCGCCGCACCGCCTCGGTCAGCTGACCACCTTCGTCGTAGCCGATGTAGCCAGGCGGCGAGCCGACCAGGCGGGAGACGGCGTGCTTCTCCATGTACTCGGACATGTCGATGCGCACCATCGTGTCCTCGTCGCCGAACAGGAACTCGGCGAGCGTGCGCGCCAGCTCGGTCTTACCGACACCGGACGGACCGAGGAAGATGAACGAGCCGGTCGGACGTTTCGGATCCTTGAGCCCCGCCCGCGAGCGGCGAATGGCCTTAGAGACAACCTCAACCGCGGGATGCTGGCCGATCACGCGCTTGTGCAGTTCGTCCTCCATGCGCATCAGCTTCGCCGTCTCGGCCTCGGTCAGCTTGAACACGGGGATGCCGGTCCACATCGAGACGATGTCGGCGATCTCTTCCTCGCCGATCGACGGGCGCTCGG
>VAWT01000137.1 GCA_005883415.1 Actinomycetota bacterium
CCGCGATCAGAATCGCCCGAGAGCTGGGGGGACCCACCGCCCGCCCCGACGACGACCGTCTGCTCGAAGCCGGCACGGCTTGAGTGTCATCTGATCGGGATGATGCGGGATCCCACCGAAAGGGGCAAGCTCCACTAGGAGCTTTGTGTCAAAAATCAGTCGGCCGAGGAGGTCCTGGTGTCCGAACGATCAGAGGATCTGCACGCGATGACCAAAGCGTGGTGGGTCGTCGCGCTCATCGGGGTGATGAGCATCGTCGCGGGAATCATCGTCGTGGCGAAGCCCAGCAACAGCCTCGCAACCCTCGCTGTGGTCACAGGCATATTCGTGCTCGTCGACGGGATCGTCGCGATCGTGCGCGCGTTTGGGCCTGATATCGGAAGCCGCGGGCTGGCAGCGGTGCTCGGCGTCGTGAGCATA
>VAWT01000138.1 GCA_005883415.1 Actinomycetota bacterium
GCCATCCTCGCTTCCGGGGTGTCCGTCGGCGAGCGGACACGGGTGCGCCGCTCGGTGCTGCTCGAAGGGGCAAGCGTCGGAGCCGGCTGCGTGGTCAGCGACTCGATCGTGGGTCCCGGCGCTCAGATCGGCGACGAGTGCCAGATCGGCCCCGGGGTGGTGCTGGGCGAGGGAGCGATGATCGGGTCTGGGAACGTCCTCGACCCCGGTGCGCGTATCTTCCCCGGCGCGGTGCTGGGAGAGGAAGCGGTCACCCCTTGACGGCCACGGGAGCGCAAACAACGCTGAACCGCGAACGGATCGCGTCCGTGGATGCCTCGGACGCGCTTGCGGACGTACTGGCGTTGCCGGAGCATCTCCGAGATGCCGTATGGCGTGTGGAGTCGAGCCGGCTCGAGGCCCAGGATGCGCCCGGCGGGCTCGTTGTGGCCGGAATGGGCGGCTCGGCGATCGGGGGGGCCCTGGCCAGGGCCGCGCTGGGCGACCGTGCCTCGCGGCCGATTGTGCTGGCCCGGGGGTACGCGCTCCCCGCCTGGACGACCCCATACACCACCGTCCTCTGCTCGAGCTACTCGGGCAATACCGAGGAGACGCTGGCTGCGTTTGAGGCGGCGGGAGCGCTGGGCGCCCGAAGGATCGCGGCCACCACCGGCGGCAGGCTCGCGGACGCGGCGCGAGCCGACGGGGTCCCCGTCATTCCCCTGCCGGGAGGCTTTCAGCCTCGGGCCGCCGTGGCCTACTCGCTCGTGATCGCCCTCGAGGTCGCGGGGATCTGCGGCGTCGGCGAACGGTTGCACGCCGAGGTCGACGTCGCGGCGGCCCACGCCGAGCGACTCGTCTCGGAATGGGGCCCCGACGGGCCCGACGACTGCCTCCCGAAGGAGCTGGCCCGGGGGCTTCACGGCACCGTGGCCCAGATCGCCGGCGCCGGGCTGACGGCGCCGATCGCCTATCGCTGGAAGACGCAGTTCAACGAGAACGCAAAGGTGCCGTGCTTTGCGGGCGAGCTACCGGAGCTGGACCACAACGAGATAGAGGGTTGGGGCGGCGCCAAGGAGCTGGGGCGTTTCAGCGCCGTCTTCCTCGACGATTCGGATCTGCACCCTCGCATCCGGCAACGGATAGAGCTCACGCGAGGCCTGATCGCTTCGCATGCGGCGGCCACCTACCGGGTGGAGAGCCGAGGTGAGACGCGAACCGAGCGCCTGGTGTCACTGCTGCTGCTCGGCGATCTCTTGTCGGTTTACATGGCGGTTCTGCGAGGCGTCGATCCCACGCCCGTCGTGCTGCTGGAGCGGCTTAAGGGCGAGCTGGCGCGAGGGTAGGGACCGGCTGGCTTGGGCCGGCTGGCGTCAGCGAGCGCCGGACGGGGCGTCCAAACCTTGACACACTAGTGATAAGGTTTGGCCGATGGACGCGTTGACGATTCACGAGGCCGCAGAGACCAGCGGCTGGTCGCCCCGCATGCTCCGTTACGTGGAGCGGACGGGCCTTGTTACGGCAGCCAGGTCGGCGTCGGGCTATCGCCTGTACGGTCCGGGGGAGCTACAGCGCCTGCGGACGCTCAAGGAGCTGCTTGAGCGTTTCGGCGTCGGGCTGTCCGATATCGCGTTCGCCGCCCGTCTCGAGTCCGACGGAGCGCTGCGCGAAGCCGTCGAGACGTGGCTACGGTCCGAGCCCCAGCGGCCGGAGCACGTCAGCGCCGCCGATTGGCTGCGTTTCGAGCAAGACAAGCACGAGAAGCTGCTGGCCGCGGCCTGAGCAGCTGGAACGGAGACTAGATGAGCACCACCGCCGTGGAGATCGATTTCAAAGTCGCCGACCTTGAGCTGGCCGAGTTCGGCCGCAAGGAGATCCGGCTGGCGGAGCATGAGATGCCCGGGCTGATGGCCACAAGGCACGAGTACGCCGACCAGCGGCCGCTGGCGGGCGCGCGAATCACCGGCTCGCTGCACATGACGGTGCAGACGGCGGTGTTGATCGAGACGCTCGTGGCCCTGGGAGCCGAGGTCCGATGGGCGAGCTGCAACATCTTCTCCACCCAGGACCATGCTGCAGCCGCGGTCGTCGTGGGGCCCGACGGTACCCCGGTGCAGCCGCGCGGCGTTTCCGTCTATGCCTGGAAGGGCGAGACGCTCGAGGAGTACTGGTGGTGCACCGAGCAGGCCCTGTCGTGGCCGCAGAATGACGGCCCAGCCGCCCCAAACATGATCCTCGACGACGGCGGTGACGCGACCCTGCTCGTGCATAAGGGAGCGGAGTTGCTGTACCAGTTTGCGGAGCAGGGCCAGCTTCTGTTCCCAGCCATCAACGTCAACGATTCGGTCACCAAGTCGAAGTTCGACAACAAGTACGGATGCCGGCACTCGCTGATCGACGGGATCAACCGCGCCACCGACGTTCTGATCGGGGGCAAGCTCGCGGTGGTGTGCGGCTACGGCGACGTCGGCAAGGGCTGCTGCGAGTCACTGCGCGGTCAGCGGGCCCGGGTGGTGGTGACCGAGATCGACCCGATCAACGCCCTGCAGGCGGCGATGGACGGCTACCAGGTCCTGCGTCTAGGGGACGTGATCGACACGGCCGACATCTTCATCACAGCGACTGGCAACCGCGACGTGATCACGGCCGAGCACATGGCCCGGATGAAGCACCAGGCGATCGTGGGCAATATCGGCCACTTCGACAACGAGATCGACATGGCGGGCCTGGCGAAGGTGCCGGGGATCCAGCGGATCAACATCAAGCCCCAGGTCGACGAGTGGGTGTTTTCAGACGGGCATTCGATTCTCGTCCTGTCCGAAGGCCGGCTGCTGAACCTTGGAAACGCCACGGGCCATCCCAGCTTCGTGATGTCGAACTCGTTCAGCAACCAGGTGATCGCCCAGATCGAGCTCTACGGCCACCCCGACTACTACGAGAAGCGGGTCTACACGCTGCCCAAGCACCTCGACGAGAAGGTCGCCCGGCTGCATCTGGACGCGCTCGGGGTCAAGCTGACGGAGATGACCCCTGGTCAGGCCGCCTACCTCGGGGTGCCTGTGGAGGGTCCCTATAAGGCTGACCACTACCGCTACTAGACGACGGGGGGTTCCCTGCGCACACCGCGTTGACGCCATGGCGCGCGCCGCGATCCCTCCAAACGATGTCGCCGATCTAGGTCGGGCCGACGAGGGGCAGGAAAGAATCGACTGGGCGAACGGGCAGATGCCCGTGCTGGCCCAGGTCCGCGGGCGGTTTGAGCAGCAGACGCCGCTCCAGGGTGTGCGGGTGGCCGCCTGCCTGCACGTAACGGCTGAGACCGCCAACTTGATCCGGGCACTGATCGCGGGCGGCGCGCAGGCGGCGCTGTGCTCAGCAAACCCACTCTCGGTTCAGGATGACGTGGCCGCCGCGCTCGTGGCCCGGGACGGGATCGAGGTACGGGCGATCCATGGAGAGGATGCTGAGACCTATGCCGCGCACGTCCGTGGACTGCTGGAAGGCGGCCCGCAGATCACGATCGATGACGGCGCTGACCTGCTGATGACGGCTCACGCCACCGGTGGTCCGGTGCTCGAGGGCCTGATCGGCGGGACCGAGGAGACGGCCACCGGCCTCGTGAGGCTCCGGCGGCTGGAGCAGCGCGGTGAGCTGTCCTGCCCGGTACTGGCGCTCAACGAAGCGCGGACCGAGCGAGCGCTCAACGACCGCCACGGCACGGGACAGTCGGCCCTCGACGGGATCGTGCGGGCCAGCGACATGCTGCTTGCGGGGCACACGCTGGTCGTGATCGGCTACGGCTGGGCGGGCCAGGGAATCGCCGAGCGCGCCCGAGGCGCCGGGGCGGCGGTGATCGTCTGCGAAGTGGATCCCCTGCGCGCACTGGAGGCCCGGATGGCGGGCTACGAGGTGATGCCCGCTCTGGCCGCCGCCGAGCGTGGTGATGTGTTCGTGACGGTCACCGGCTCGCGTCGCGTGCTGCGAAAGGAGCATTTCGAACGGATGAAGGACGGGGCGCTGCTGGCCAACGCCGGACACTTCGACGTCGAGATCGACCTCGACGAGCTGCGCTCGCTGGCCACCGGGGGCGTGCGCGAGGTCAGGCCGTTGATCCAGCGCCACCTGCTGGCCGACGGCCGGGGGCTGAACCTTCTGGCGGCGGGGAGGGTCGTCAACCTGGCCGCCGGCGAGGGCCATCCGGCTTCGGTCATGGACGTATCGTTCGCTCTTCAGGCGCTTTGCGTGGAGGAGCTGGTACGCCACGGCGAAGCGCTGGCGCCGGCGGTGCACCCCGTTCCGGCCGACATCGACCGTGAGGTCGCTCTCCTGAAGCTGGCGGCGCTGGGCGTCGAGATCGACGAGACCACGGCCGAGCAGTCCGACTACCGGGAATCCTGGGCCTGAGTGGGGACCGTCCCCGGGGCTGTGGCCTTCGGCTCGAGCGGCAGCGCTACAGCGGTACGCCGGGCGGCGGCATGTCGAGGGTGTTCGGCTGTCCAGCCCTGTAGCGCACCTCGTCGACCTGGAACTCGAGGGCTAGCTCAGATGGCTGCCACAGCGTGCCTAGCGTCGCCGGACCTGCGCTGGAGCCGGATTGCGCGAGTATCGCGTTGACCGCTTGCCGGGCGGCCTCGTTGGCTCCCTCCATCGTCGCCAGGCTGACGTTGTTACGCACATAGTCCGCCGCGAGGAACAGATTCGGGATCGCGGTCTTGCTGTCGGGCTGATCGTCGAGCGAGCCGGTTGTGTTGATCAGCAGCGGCTCGCTGTTGGCCGACGGCTGGGCCGGCCCTCGGGGATAACTGATGGCGGGATCGAGGAACCACGTGACGATCATGTCGTTCGACAGCGCAGTCTTGCCGTTCGAGTTCAGCTCCTGCTTCATCTGCGCCCACACCTCGTTTGCGATCTGCTGCGGCGTGCAATCGGCCGAACGCGACGTGGCCCTTGACCTTGAGGGTCGGCGGGCGGTTGAGGAAATACTGGATGCCGTTCATCCAATCGGTCTGCAGGTTGCGCAGCTTGGCGAGCCTGGGGTCGGCGGCCAGCAGCCGGTCGTCGAGGAGCTTCACCATCTGCTCGACCGGCATCGCGCAGATGAACCAGTCGGCGTCGATCGTGGCTTGATCGCGTTCTGGCCACAAATTCGCGCCGAGAGATGTCGGCCATCGCGCCTAACCCCTCATCCGCTGTGTGGCCTGAGTTCCTTCATCCCTCCCGCGCGTCCGAACGCGAGCAGCATGTCGACGAGGTAGTCGATGATCTGTTGCACCGACAGCCCGAGCTCTCCGTCCTGCCACTCGATCATCAGCCGCTCGATCGCGCCCACCAGTGAGGTGGCGGCGAAGCGCAGCGAGTCGTCGGTGACACCAGTTGGCAGGTAAGGCCGTGCTCCGCCCTCGATCAGCCGGGCGAACCGCCGCAGAGTCGCGCGCATATGCCGCTCGACCTCTGGTCCCGCGCTTGGCGCCTCGACGAACACCACCCGCGCCAGCCGTGGGTCGTCGGCGAGCGCGCGCACGTACGCCTCGATCACGGCGCGCGATTGCGCCTCGGGATTTGGGGGCGCAGTGTC
>VAWT01000139.1 GCA_005883415.1 Actinomycetota bacterium
CTGGGCAGCCAACCGCGCTTGGTACTCGGCCAGCCGTCGCACCCCCTCCTCAAGCAGGGCGACGCCGTCCTCCTTCTTCCTCACCCCAGCCTTGAAAGACGGATCGAAATCCCGCGCCAGCGTGATGCTCGACCCGGGCTTCACCCGAAACGGCGCGATGAACTCCTCTACTCGCTTCCGACGCTTGCCGTTCATTCGCTCGGTCCAGATAGTTGGCTTTGCGAGCGCGGATAAAGCTATCCGATTGCCCACCGTGCGCCGCTCATCCGATCCGGGTGATGAAGCCGAGGTCGTCGTCTCGTAGGTTGGGTTTGCGCATGGCAGTTTGCGCGCGCAATCGAGCGATACGAGAGGGCAGTCTTGGCAACATCTGAGACAGAAAAATCGGGACCAGGTGTCAGCGTTGCCTCGACAAGCGAGTTCAGCCTGTTCTTCCGCATCAAGCCCGGGCACGCGAGTGCCCTGCGGGAGGCGCTGCGAGCACTGCAGAACACCCCGGGCTATCAGCCGGGGGACTACAACCTGGCCATTGCCACGATTCACGAGGCCCGGTTCGTACCATTCGACGACGACACCCGGCTGCTGTTCGCAACGAGCTTCGATGGCCCGTGGGACGCCTACATGGAGGATTTCCTCACGTCGGGGTCGACACTGGCGCTGTTCGACGCGGTCTTCCAGCACGTCGAGGGGTACGAGGGGCTTCCCGACCTCGCCGCCCTGAAGGCGTTCATTCTCGGCGCGCAGCGGACCGCAGGCGGCTACGCCCGCAATTACCCCGGGACCGTCAAGGAGATCCGTAAGGCCCTGCGCGTGAACAACGCTTTCCAGCGGGTGCTCGACGATCCCGCGGCCGCCGACGCTCTGCAGCACCCGGCGCTGAAGCCGCTGCTCGACGAGGCTGCCGACTAGGCCGGCGCAAGCACCAGCCGACGAGGACACGCAATGTCCCACCATCTTTCCGGGCCCCGAGCGGTAGCCGAGCCGGTCGCGGACATAACAGACCTGTACGCGTTCCCGAGCCCGGAGCGTCCGGACTCGCTCGTGCTGGTGCTGAACACGCTGCCGTTCGCGCCGCCATCGGCGCAGTTCTCGGACGGGCTGATTTACCGCTTCCGGCTGCGCCCCCTAACTGCGGCCGGTCGCGACGATCCCGCGCCGTTCGCCGCAGGTGGCGAGGAGTTCGTGTTCGATTGCGTGTTCTCCGAGCCCGGGGGCAGCGATGGCTGGATGCGCCAGCGGCGCTCAACACGATCGCGACGCGGAAACTGGCGTTTACCGACCCGAGCTCGATCTATCTCGACGGCAAGAATGTGCTCAGCCTGGTAGTGGAGGTCGACCGCACGAGCCTGTCTGACGGCGGCGAGCTGTTCGGCGTGGTCGGCGAGACGCTGACGCGCGGCAAACTCAACGTCCGGCTCGAGCGGGTCGGCCGGCCGGAGGTGCCGAACCTGATGCTGGCGCCCAAGGAGTTCGACCCCGTGAACCGCGATCTCGAGATCCGCGACCTCTACAACATGGAGGACGCGTTTCACGTTGCCCAGTCCTACCAGGGGGCGTACCGCGCCAGGCTGAACGCGAACCTCGCGTTCTGGGACAGCCTCGACGGCAACACCGACTGGCCGACTAGCGGGGACGGAATGCACCCGCTGACCGAGTTGTTGCTGGCTGACTATCTCGTCGTCGACGTGGCCAAGCCGTACGCCGAGCAGGGCTCGTTCCTCGAGATCGAGCTGGCGACTCGGCGCGGCGAAGCGCATCAGACCTGTGGCGGACGAGCACTGAACGACGACGTGATGGACACGATCTTCACGTTGCTGGTGAACGCCGGAAACGGCCCCACGATCCGCGATGGCGTCGATCAAGCCACGCGACCTGCGTCACAAACGTTCCCCTACCTGGCGCCCCCGAACCCGGATCCCCCCAAACCTCCCGAGCACCTGTAGAGGTTCGAGTCATGAGCGCCCCGACCGCGACCGCAAGCTTGCGCCTTGAACACGACGACATCCAAGGCGGCGTGCTCCACCAACGACCGTCCCCGTACGTCGGGACGTACCTGCTGCTTCGCATCGACGACCGACGGGCAGGACGGGAGCTCATCCGGCGGCTGCTGCCGGCGGTCGGCTCCGCCAGCGCGTCGTCCGACCCAGCGCAGGACGCCTGGGTAACAGTTGCGTTCACGCATCAGGGGTTGAAGGCGCTAGGGGTGCCGAAAGGCTCGCTCGACAGCTTCGCGCCGGAGTTCCGGCAGGGTATGGCGGCGCGCGCGGCCGAGTTGGGTGAGGCGATCTGGCGCCAGGATTGCTACCAGCTCCCGACCGGCCGGACGTCGTTCGGCTTCAAGGACGGGATCGGCCAACCGGCAGTCGAGGGGAGCGGGATCCCGGCGTCCAATCCGCTGGAGCGGCCGATCAAGGCCGGCGAGTTCATCCTCGGCTACCCCGACGAGACCGGGGATCTTCCGCCCATGCCCACCCCGACAGTGATCGGGCGCAACGGCACGTACATCGTGTTTCGGAAGCTGCACACCCGTGTCGCTGCGTACCGCCGTTACCTCCGAGACAGGGCGGCGGATCGCAAGGAGGAGGCGTTGCTTGGTGCCAAGATGGTCGGCCGCTGGCACAGCGGGGCCCCTCTGGTTTTAGCGCCTGACCATGACGACCCGGAACTCGGCGGCGACGACACCCGGAACAACGCTTTCCTCTACGGCCACGATCGCCGCGGGCTCAAGTGCCCTGCCGGTGCGCACGCTCGGCGCGCCAACCCCCGGGATGCGCTCGATGAGGAGGGTAGCGTGGACGTCCGCCTGCACCGAATGATCCGGCGTGGCACCAGCTACGGCCCGATCCTCCCGGACGGCGTGCTCGAGGATGACGGCGCGGACCGCGGCATCATCTTTGTGTTCGCCGGCTCACATCTGAAGCGACAGTTCGAGTTCGTCAAGACCCAGTGGCTGAACGACGGCATCTTCATCGGTGCGCCGCGAGAGCAGGATCCACTCGTTGGAAGACCGGCCGGAAACGGAGCCTTCACCATCCCCAAGCAACCCATCAGGCGCCGTCTACGGGAGATGCCGCCGTTCGTCGTTACGCGCGGCGGCGAGTACTGCTTCGCACCCGGCCTTGGTGGGCTGCGCTGGCTGGCCGAACTCACCATCTAGGACGAATCGACCCAGACCGGAGGCGCCATGGCAGCAAGCTCGACAAACACAGACCGATGGAGAGCGCTCGACTTCGGGCCGCCGCCTTCCGAGGGCGAAGAGCCCGACAACCCGGTGCTCCTGGAGTACGCGGCCGGCGACTCGATCGCCGTGATCACGCTGAACAGGCCACAAGCTGACAACGCCATCACGACGGAGATGGGCGCGAGCCTCACCGATGTCCTCGAAACGATCGCCGTCCGCCCAGCAGTGCGGGTCGCGATCATCACCGGTGCTGGAAGCCGCGCATTTTCCGTCGGAAGCGATCTGCGGCAGCGCAAGAACATGACCAAGGAGGGTTGGCTTCGGCAGCGCCAAGACTTCGACCGGACCTTGTACACCCTGCGCGAGCTGCGGAAGCCCATCTTCGCTGCCGTCAACGGTCTCGCGTACGGCGGCGGGTCGGAGATCGCGCAGAGCACCGACTTCATCATCGCGTCGGACAACGCCACTTTCGGTCAGCCAGAGGCAATGATCGGGCTCGCCGCGGGCGGCGGCTCACCGGTGTTCCTGCCGCGCGTTCTCCCACCCGGCAGGGCGCTGCAGATGCTGATGACAGGCGACCCGATCAGCGCCCAGGAGGCGCACCGCCTGGGCATGGTGAATGAGATCTACGCGCAGGCCGAACTGATGGAGGCCGCGCACCGGATCGCGGAAAAGATCGCGAGCAACTCGCCGACGGCGGTTCAAGCCGTGAAACGCGCAGTCCGGCTCGGGCAGGGACAACCAACCGAACAGGCGATCGCGATCATGATGGAAGCCCACTGGCGCTCCGCAGTGCATCCAGACCGGATTGAGGGCATCGGCGCATTCAACGAGAACCGCGACCCAAGCTTTCACGACCCCGACTACTGATCCACGAGATTCGATTGAGGAGGCTCACGAGATGGCTGTAGCCGACTACTTGGAACGGCAGCGCGCAGCGCTCACCATGATCCATGCCGAGCCGTTCAACGCCGAGGCGCCGCCCGAGGCACTCGAGGGTGACACTACCCCGACTGCGCTGCACTACGTGCGCAGCAACTTTCCCGTACCCGATCACGACGGCACGCTCGAGATCTCCGGCGCGGTCGAGAACCCCCTCACGCTCACGCTCGACGACCTCCGAGCACTGCCGCCAGTCGAGCGCGTCGTCACGCTCGAATGCGCCGGGAACGGTCGACTCGCGATGAGGCCGCTTCCAGCGGGTGAGCCCTGGGGCGACTACGCAGTCTCCACAGCACGATGGAAGGGCGCGCTCCTGCACGAGGTAGTCGAGCGGGCGAAGCCGCATCCAACCGGCGTCG
>VAWT01000022.1 GCA_005883415.1 Actinomycetota bacterium
CCTCGGCGGCCGCGGCGATCATCGCCTCATAGAACTCGTCGGCACCGCACAGCGAGCACGAGATGTTGGTGCAGACGTAAACATCGTGGCGCGGCTTGGGATGTGTCTCCAGCATGTCGTAGAAGGTCGCCACCGACGTCAGATAGGCCGGGGTGAGTCGCATCACCGCCGCCACCTGATCGATGGCCTGGGGCGAGCACCACCCATGGACCTCCTGGGCGGCGTGGAGCGCCGGGATCGCCGCCGACCGCCGGTCGGGGTACTTGGCCATCGCGTCCTCGATCTGGGCCCGCAGCTCGGGCGGGACCGGGGTTGTGGCCGGGTCAGGTACCTCCGCCGGCGGCTTGCCTAAATCGACCGACTCATCCCACCCGGGCACGCGGCTGCCGTGGCCAAACCGGGGAACTGGGACCGGCGGACTCACCGATCAATCCCCCCCAAAATCGGGTCGAGCATTGCGACGGTGGCAATCAGATCTGCGATATACCCGCCGCGGACCATCGACGGGAATGCCTGCAAGTTGGTGAAGCTGGGGTCGCGCATGTGCACTCGCGCCGGCTTGGCCGACCCGTCGGCGCGTACGAAGCAGCCGAGCTCGCCGCGCGGGCCCTCGATCGGATAGTAGGCCTCGCCGGGCGGCACCCGGAACCCCTCGGTGACGAGCTTGAAGTGGTGGATCAGCGCTTCCATGCTGGTCGCCAGCTCGTGGCGCGGAGGCAGCGCGACCTTGCGATCGGGGGTGATGAACGGCCCTTCCGGGAGACCCTCGAGCGCCTGCTCGATGATCTTCGTTGACTCGTAGAACTCCGCGTGGCGAACCCGAAAGCGATCGTAGTTGTCGCCTATGGTCCCCACCGGGATCTGGAAGTCGAAGTGGTCATAGCTGGAGTAGGGCTGGGCCTTGCGCAGGTCCCAGGGGACGCCGGCCGCGCGCAGTAGGGGACCGGTGACGCCGAGCGCCAGCAGTTCATCCTTGTCCACCTTGCCGGTGTCGCGGAGACGCTCGATCAGAATCTGGTTCTGCTCGAGCAGATCGGCGTACTGGTCCGCGCGCCTGGTCATCTCCTTGCAGAATTGCTTGACCCGGTCCGCGAAACCCCGGGGGATGTCCTCGATCACCCCACCCACCTGGATGTACCGCGTGTGCATCCGCTGGCCGGAGGACATCTCGAACAGGTCAAGGACGCTCTCGCGCTCGCGGAAGGAATACCAGAGCATCGACACCGCCCCCAGGTCCAGCGCGCTCGTCCCCAGCCATACCAGGTGGGACATGATCCTGTTCAGCTCGAGGTGGATCACGCGTAGGTACTGGGCTCGCGGCGGCACCTCGATCCCGAGCAGCGTCTCGACGGCCCCGCAGAAGGCCATCGCGTTGAAGTAGTAGGCGAGGTAATCCATCCGCTCGACGACGGGGATCACCTTCCAGTAGGCCTTGTCCTCGGCAGTCTTCTCGATCCCCGTGTGGACGTAGCCCACGATCGGCTTGACGTCGCGGACGATCTCGCCCTCGAGAGTGGCGAGCAGACGAAGGACACCGTGCGTGGCTGGGTGGTGCGGCCCGATGTTCAAGGTGAGCAGCTCGTGCGTCTCGCCCTCGCTCGGGGACTCGGCGCTCAGCGTGACCGACTCCTCGCGCCGGCGGTAATCCTCGCTCAGCGTCATCTGCGGGGATACCGGGTGAGCTTCACGCGAACTTCCCGTCACTCTGCTCTTCGTTGTAGGTGAACAACACCGGCTCGCCTCCGACGGGGAAGTCGCGGCGCTGGGGGAAGCCCTCGTAGTCCTCCGGCATCAGGATCCGCCGCATGTCGGAATGGCCCTCGAACACAACCCCGAACATGTCGTACACCTCGCGTTCGGGAAAGTTCGCTCCCGGCCAAAGATCGATGACGGTGGCGATGCTCGGCGCGTCGGTATGCACCCGGGCCTTGACCGAAATCCGATCGACCCGCTCCATGTCGAACAGCTCGTAGAGGACGCCGAGGCGTGGCTCCTCGGGGTAGTAGTCGACCCCGTGCAGGCTGGCGAGAAAGCCATATCCCATTCCCTTCAGCCGCTCGAGCACGTCGTGCGCCTTGGCGGGACTGGCGAGCAGCGTGGCTCGGCCGCGGTGGAACTCCGTGCCCAGGATCGACTGCGGAATCGCCTCGGAGAGCTCCTGGGCAGCGAGCTCCAGGCCCGTGGCGTCAGGCACCGGCCGTGTCCCCGGGCTGGTAGACGTTGATCGCGGCGGTCTCGGTGTCCGCTTCCGGCAGCACTTCCTCGGTCCCGACGGCGTCATAGCGCTCCCGCCAGCCGTCGGGCGCATGGCCTTGGACCATGTCGCGCAGCCTGAGGATGCCGTGGATCAGCGCCTCCGGGCGCGGCGGGCAGCCAGGAACGTGGACATCTATCGGCATGAACTTGTCCGCGGGGACGAGCGAATAGTTGTTGAACACGCCCATCGAGGAACAGCAGGCACCCATCGAGATCGCCCACTTGGGCTCGAGCATCTGGTCGTAGATGCGACGAATCACCGGCGCCATCTTGATCGATACCCGGCCCGAGAGGATGATTAGGTCGGCCTGGCGCGGCGTGGCCCTGAACGCCTCCCAGCCGAACCGGGCGATGTCTGTGCGCATGCCGACGAGCGAGATCATCTCGATCGCGCAGCACGCCAGGCCGAACGTGAGGGGAAAGAACGAGTTTCCACGCGCCCATGCGACCGCACGATCAACCGTGGTCGTCATGACCGCCTCCTCGGCGTAGCGTTCGAGCTCCTCTGGCTCGAGGTCGCCGCGGAGCATGTCTCTAGCCTGGAGCTGGCGGACGCGGAAGTCGCTCAGCGGCTCGCGCTTTATTTCCACTCGAGCGCCCCTCGACGCCACACGTAGACGAACGCGATCATCAAGAGCACGACGAACACGATCGTCTCCGACAGCGCGAACGTCCCGAACGCCCGCAGCTCTACGGCGATCGGGAACAGGAAGATGACCTCGATGTCGAAAAGGATGAACAGCATCGCCACGAGGTAGAAGCTGATCCCGAACCGAAATCCTCGCCTCACCATCGACGGCATCCCCGACTCGTACGGAGCTTCCTGCGAACGGTTCGCGGCTCGCCGCGGTCCGGCGAACATGTTCAAGATCGAGAACGTGACCCCGATGGCTCCGCCAAGCAAGAGGAAGACAACTGCTGGGAGGTACGTTCGGAGCATCGAAAACCCGTTATATCACTGCGGACCCTTAGCTTGTAACAGTCTGTTACTTAGTGGCGCACGCCACAAATGCGGCGCCGTTTCGGGGCGATCCGGGCGCGTCGTCCGGCGTCGAACCGGCCGAGGCCCCGCGCTTTGAAGGAGGTCCACATCGTGGTCGGCGTGGCCGCGATCGTCGTCAACGCGCTCGCTGGCATTTATGGCGGCTGGAGGTGGTGGCGGGTCGAGCCTCGGACGGTGTGGTTCTGGCGCCTGCTGCGCGCCGGACAGGCCCTGGTCGTGATCGAGGCCGCCCTCGGCGGCGTGCTCGAGCTGACCGACCGCAAGGCGCCCGGACTTCACCTTCTATACGGGCTGCTGCCGGTGCTCGTCTCGTTCCTCGGCGAGCAGCTGCGGCTCGCCTCGGCTCAGATGGTGCTCGACGCCCGCGGCTACGAGTCCGCAGAGGCCGTCGGCGAGCTTCCGGAGGCCGAGCAGCGGTCCGTGGTCGTCTCGATCCTCCGCCGCGAGGTTGGCGTGATGGCGCTTGCGGCGCTGGTCGTAGTAGGGCTGCTGGCCAGGGCGGCGGGAACGGCCTAGGTAGTCCTAGTCAAGCGGCACCGCGTGGTAGCGCCCGGAGTACCACAGCAGCGGCTCGCCCTCTCCCAGGCCCATCGCGATCACCTCGCCTATCGCGATGGTGTGGTCTCCGCCCGCGATCAGCTCCCGAAGCTCGCACGCAGCCCAGGCGAGCGAGGCCTCGATCAGCGGAACGCCGTGCTCGATCCGGTGGGGGACGCCGTCGAGCTTTTCGTCTTCGGGAAGCTTTGACGCGAACACGCCCGCCAGCTGATGTTGCCCTGCGGTCAGGACATTCACGCCGAACCGCCCAGAGTCGCGGACGATCGGCAGTGTTCGGGCCTCATTCTCGAAGCAAACCAGCGCCAGCAGCGGGTCGAGCGACAGCGAGCAGAGCGCGTTGGCGGTCATCCCTCCGGCCCCTGACGGCCCGGAGCCGGTGATCACTGCCACCCCGGTGGCGAAGCGACCGAACACTTCCCTAAACAGCTCGTGTTCACGCCCGGAGTTCATGGCGCCGTTATAGCTGAGCTGCTGCGACCGTCATCGGACGAGCGGCCGGGACCCCGGCGCCGGCACTCGGTTGCCGCCGTCGGAGGACGATCGCGCTGGCACTAAGGCGAACGTCTCACTGTCCGGCGCCGGGGATGGGGCAGCTTTCGCCGCCGAGCGGCAGGCTCCTGCTAAGACGGCTGACGAATCGGCAGGGTCCTGTACAGCCCGAGGTTCCCTATGATCTCGGCCCGCATGAGCCGGCCGGTCAGGGTCCTCCTCCTCACGTCTTCGGTCGTGGTCTCGGCGCTTGCGACCGCGTGCGGAACCCAGAAGGTCAGCGTGTCCAGGAGCCAGCCCGGCCCGTACCGCGGCGCGGTGATCTTCAACCAGCGCTGCTCTGGATGTCACACGCTGTCCTACGCCGCCACCAACGGGTCGGCGGCCAACGTCCGCACCAAGGAGCCCAACAACGGCCCCAACTTCAACATCCGCTGCGAACGCCCGATGAGCCGTGTCGTATACGCCATCGAGAACGGCGGCTTCTCCGGCGCGATCATGCCCCCGAACGTGGTCGTAGGCCAGGACGCCATCGACGTCGCGAACTTCGTCGCCACCTACGCCGGCCGTCAGGCGCCTCCCATACCGGGCGTCGCGCCCTGCACCACCAAGCCGGTCGGGACGCTCCCCGCGGTGACTGCCGCGACGGCGACGACCACCGCCAAGAAGGCAGCCGTCACCCCGTCGGCCGCGAAGCCGCCCCAGAAGAAGGCGACGGCAGCTCGAACAGCGAAACAGACCCAAGGTCGAACACCAGTAGCAACGCCGTAGGCGCGTGCTTGACATCCGGCTGATCCGTCAGAAGCCCGACGGCGTTCGGGCGGCGCTCGCACGGCGCGGGTCCCAACAGGCAGCGGCGATCGACCGCGTGCTGGAGCTCGATGAGCGGTGGCGGGCGCTGACCGCCGAGGCAGAAGAGGTGCGCGCGGAGCTCAACCGTGCCAGCCGGGGACGTAAGGGCGCCCCGACGCCCGAGGAGCGAGAGCAGCTCGGGCGCCTATCTGCGCGCGGGCGCGAGCTCTCGGATGTTCTCGCCAGGGTTCTCGCCGAGCGCGACGCCGAACTCTCCTCGCTACCGAACCTTCCCGCCCCCGACGCTCCCGACACCGACGAAGTGCTGCGCGAAGTTGGCGAGGCCGGCGCCACCGGCCGCGACCATCTCGAGCTGGCGGGCGACCGCATCGACATGGCGCGTGCGGCGAGGGTGTCGGGCTCGCGCTTCGCCTACCTGCGAGGCGACGTGGCTCTGCTCGAGGTGGGCCTCGTCAGCTATGCGATGCGCAAGCTCGTGGGCGAGGGATTCGAGCCCGTGATCCCGCCGGTCTTGGTGCGCGAGAGGGCGATGTATGGAACGGGGATGCTGCCGGACACCGAGCAGCAGATCTACCGGATTGCCGAGGACGAGCTGTACCTGGTCGGGACCTCTGAGGTATCGCTCGCATCACTGCACGAGGATGAGATCTTGGCGGCCGGCGAGCTGCCGCGCCGCTACGCGGGCTTCTCCACCTGCTTCAGGCGCGAGGCAGGCGCGGCGGGAAAGGACACGCGCGGCATCTTCAGGGTCCACCAGTTCGACAAGGTCGAGATGTTCTGCTTCGTGGAGCCGGACCGAGGGGAAGCCGAGCACGAGCGGCTGCTTGCGATCGAGGAGGGGATCCTGCAGGAGCTCGACATCCCCTACCGCGTGGTGGCCATCGCCGTCAACGATCTTGGCGCCTCCGCCGCCAAGAAATACGACTGCGAGGCCTGGCTTCCGGGGCAGGGCCGCTACCGAGAGCTGACCTCCTGCTCGAACACGACCGACTACCAGGCCAGGCGGCTCGACATCCGCTACCGGCCGGAGGAGGGCAGACCCGTCAACGTCTACACCCTGAACGGCACGGCCCTAGCGGTGGGACGCACGATCATCGCCCTGCTCGAGAACGGCCAGCAGGAGGACGGCTCGGTTGTGCTGCCGGAGGTGCTGCAGCCTTTTGGCGCGCCCGCCGGGCTGGCGCCGGCGGAGTAGTCGCGCACGCCAGCGGAGAGGGGGGGATTCGAACCCCCGAACGAGGTCAACCCCCGTTACGCGATTTCCAGTCGCGCCCGTTCAACCACTCCGGCACCTCTCCGGGCAGCCCCAGCGTAGCGGCCAGAGCGTACCGTTCGGGCCGTGGACTCCCAGCCCGTGCTCCTGCTCAGTGTCGACTTCGAGGACTGGCACCAGCTAGTCCGCCGCCGGCTCCGCGCCGACAACTGGCCGGAACCCGGCCCGGCTCTCAAGCGGCAGACAGATGCGCTGCTCTCGCTTCTCGACGAGCTCGACGTGAAGGCCACCTTCTTCATCCTCGGGATGGCCGCCCGCGCGCACCCCGAACTGGTCCAAGCGGTGGTCGAGCGCGGCCACGAGATCGGCTGCCACGGCGACTCACACCTCCCGGTTCACACGCAGACAGCGGCCGAGTTCGCCGCCGACCTCAAGGCCGCCCGCCAAACGATCGAGCGGCTCAGCGGTCGCCAGCCCGTCGGCTACCGGGCGCCCGCCTTCTCGATAACGCGGGAGTCTGGCTGGGCATACGAGGTTCTGGCCGAGCAGGGATTCGTCTACGACGCGAGCCAGCACGACAGTCCACGAATACGCGACCGCGCCATCCCCGCGCGCTCCTCGCCCCATCCCCTGGAGCGGGCCAGTAACGGGACGCTTTGGGAGTTTCCCGTCGCCGTCTGGCAGGCTCGCTTCGGTCGACTGCCGGTCGGGGGCGCGTCGTACTGGGCGGCGATGCCGACGGAACTGGTCCTGCGGGGGTTGCGACGGGCGGGTTCGTACCCTGGGCTGTACCTGCACCCACACGAGCTCGACCCGGAGCCGCTACGCGTCAACCTCCCAGCCGGCTCGAACCTCGGACAGCGCGTCCATGCCGAGG
>VAWT01000140.1 GCA_005883415.1 Actinomycetota bacterium
TTTCACCATGAGCAACAGCGGCAACCTCAACGAGGTCAGCCACGGCTGCCCGAACGCCTAGCAGCACGTTAGGTCCGCTTCTGGCGAGGAGGGAGGTCGACTGGCCGCCCTCCTCCTTTGGAACAGGCTCGCTCGAACTGCCCTGCTAACGCGACATAGGTCAGTTTTGGGCCAGCCGGTCACCGAGCGGGGCTCGCCTCAGCCCCGAGTGTCGAGCTGAAGTAGCGCGCTTTGGACGAAACGCGGCAGCGATCGAGCGATCCCACCCTCCTGCTGTGATCGAGATCCGTCAGTCTCGACGACGCTGTTGCCTTTGGGCAGACGGAGCAGTCTCTTCGCGCCGCCCTGAGCGGCTGCCGGGCGACACTGGCAGCCGCCGATGAAGGATCCTCAAAGACATATACGGCTCGTTGTCTGGTGCCGCGGAAGCGCTCTCCATCCTGACCGGGGAGCACTGCCGGAGCGGCGCTCGCCAGCTGGCGCGCGGCGCAAGCTGCGCGCCGCAGCGAACGCGTCGGACGCGGGCGGGCTAGATTCTTGACGTGCCAGGCAGCGCCGACCGCAACCGCTCGCCGATCGTCACGGTCCCGACGCCGCGGGGGCGGGTCGAGGTGATGCACCAGGAGATGCGCGGCCTGCGCAAGGGAAGCGGCTGGCGGACCTTCTGGTTGGCCAGGCGGGCCGGCAAGAAGGACTTGGCTGAGGCCACGACACCGCAGGAGGCGATCCGCAAAGCGACGTTGCTGCCTCCAAAGAAGAGGGCGGCATGGCTTGACCGGGCCGTCGGGGAGGCACGCAGTCAGCTGGAGGCGACTGGCGTCGCGAACCCCGGGGACGAGCGTGAGGTTTCGGGGCAAGCCTCGCCGCCTGCTGAGCTGTCCGCGAGCGAATCAGAACAGCCCGGGGCGGGTGCCGCCGAAGGTACGCTGAAGCCGTGAGCCAGCCGGGCAGTCCCACGGTGGTCGAGGTGCTTCGGTTCGAGGATCCGCCGCAGGGCTCGCTGGCGAGTCGCCGCGCGATCGTTCGGTGGAGCGACGGCACCGAGGGCGAGGCACTTCGCTGGTGCCACGACGAAGTGCTTATTTGCGAGGGGGACCTGATCGGCAAGACGCGCGAGCAGCTGCGGTCTCTGCACTTCCGGCGCGACCGGGACTGGCTTCAGTCGTAGCAAGCCGGCTGCGTTCGGGGCCTGGCCGGCTCGGTGTGTCAACCTTCGTGTCGTGAGCATCGTGGAGGTGCCCAGGCTTGCTCGTCCTGGAGCTGCGAGTGTCGAGGCGGGTCGGAGCGCGCTTGGCGAGCTGCTCGGTGCCGACCGCGTCGGCACCGGTGCGGATGTCCTTGCCCAGCATGGTCGCGACGAGTCGTTTCACCCAGAGGCCCGGCCCGACATGGTGGTGTGGCCGCGCAGCATCGAGGAGGTCGCGGCGATCGTGCGGGTTGCCTTGGACCATGGCCTGCCGCTTGTGCCGTTCGGCGCCGGGACATCGCTCGAGGGGCAGGTCGCGGCGCTGGCGGGCGGCGTCAGCGTCGACATGCGGGAGATGGATGCGATCGGCCGGCCCTCGACGGATGACCTGGACGTCGTGGTGGGAGCCGGGGCTACGCGTCGGGCCCTGGACGTCCGTCTTGGTCCGGAGGGGGTGTTCTTCGCGGTCGATCCGGGCGCGGATGCCACGATCGGCGGAATGGTCGCCACCGGGGCCTCGGGGACGATGACCGTGCGCTACGGGACGATGCGCGAGAACGTCCTGGCGCTGACGATCGTGAACGGCAGGGGCGAGGTGGTTCGCACCCACTCGCGCGCTCGCAAGTCCTCAGCCGGCTATGACCTGACGCATTTGATGATCGGCTCTGAAGGCACGCTGGGGCTGATCTGCGAAGCGACCTTGCGGATTCATCCCGTACCGCCGGCGATTGCCGCGGCGGCGTGCACCTTTCCCAGTATCGATGCTGCCGTGCAGTGCGCGGTCGGCGTCCGCCAGTATGCGATCCCGGTGGCGCGCATCGAGCTCGCCGACGAGCTGCAGATCGAGGCCATCAACCGCCACGACACCACGTCGTTCGAGGTCGCGCCCGCGCTGTTTTTGGAGTTCCACGGAATGTCGGAGGACGACGTCGCCGCGCAGGCGCGGGAGACGGCGAGCATCGCTGCTGAGTTCGGAGGCAGCGGCTTCGCCTGGGCCTCCGATGAGCGGGAGCGTCGGCGCCTTTGGCATGCGCGTCATCGGGCCTATGATGCGACCCGGGCGCTCGAACCCGGCCTGGCAGGTTTGACCACCGACGTCTGCGTGCCGATCTCGGCGCTGGCCAACTGCGTCACGGCGGCACAGGCCGACATCGACGAGCACCATCTGACCGCGACGATCGTGGGGCACGTGGGCGACGGCAACTTCCACGTGATCGTGCTCGTGGATCCGAACGACCCCGACGACATGGGACGCGCCGAGGCCTTCCACGGCCGGCTCGTGGAGCGCGCGCTGGCGCACGACGGCACGTGCACCGGCGAGCACGGCGTCGGCTACGGCAAGACGCGCTTCCTGGCCGCTGAGCACGGCGCGGCCGGCGTCGAGAT
>VAWT01000332.1 GCA_005883415.1 Actinomycetota bacterium
TCGGGCTGGTGTTGACCAGCCCGATGATGCGCGCCCGGCGAACCGCCGAGCTGCTGGGATTGCCCGAGCCCGAGGTGGAGGCGGATCTCGCCGAGTGGGACTACGGCGGTTACGAAGGCCGCACGACGGCCGAGATCAGCGCCGAACTGGGGCGGCCGTGGCGGATCTGGACCGACCCGGTGCCGGCTGGGACAACCCCGGGCGAGACGATCGAGCAGGTCGCGCAGCGTGCGGACCGGGTCCTGGCCAGGGTGCGGCCGGTGTTGTCGCAAGGGCAGGATGTGGCGCTCGTCGGGCACGGGCATGACCTGCGGGTGCTGGCCGCTCGATGGCTCGGGTTGGAACCGCAAGCGGGGGTGCTGCTTGGCCTGTCGGCGGGCTCGCTGTCCGGTCTCGGCTACGAGCACGAGCGCCCGGTGATCGCCTACTGGAGCCTGTCGGCGGCCCGGCTGGGTACATCGTCGCAGTGAGCGGGGCGGGCGCAGTCCATCAGGGCAGCCGCGGCGGAGCGGGCCCGGACCGCCGCGTGCTCGTCACCTTCGACGTAAGCGGTCACAACCGCGCCTTCGACCAGCAACATCAGCCGGTCGGCAAGGGTGTCGGGGTCGGTGACGGCGGCGGCACGCGCAGCCCGCTGGAGCAATGCGCGAAGCGACTGTTTATGTTCCCGCGCGATCGCTCGCGCGGCCGGATTCGTGTGCAGTTCACCGGCGACGTTGATGAACGCGCAGCCGCTGAACTCCGGCTCGGCGAACCAGTCGCCGAGCGCGTCGAAGACGGCCAGCACCTGGTCTCGGCCCTGGAGGTGCGCCATCCGGGCCTGCAGCCGGTCCAGGAACCGCTGGTTGAGCCGCCGTAGGTACGCCTCGACAAGCCGGTCCTTGGACCTGTAGTGGGCGTAGAGCGTCTTCAGGCCGACTCCGGCGTCGGCGACGACCATATCGATCCCCACCGCCTGCACACCGCGGGAGTAGAACAGCCGCTCGGCGGCGTCCAGGACACGCTGCGCCGCGCTCGAATCGGGAGTCTCCGGTGACAGGGGGGTCATCAATGCAGAGCATAGTTCCCGCCAGGCCTTGACGGGAAACGCCCGTTCTCTAGACTCCGAGAGGGATAACGACCGTTTTCCTGCCCGGTGAGGGATGACGCGTGATGCGACCAGCGGCTTCCGGCTCGGAATCTACGTCTGCGCAGCCGGCGGTGATCGGATGACTGCGGCAGGCGCCCGCATCATCTCGGTCAATGTGGGCGCGCCGCGGCTGGTGTGCTGGCGCAATCGGGACGTGCTGACGTCGATATTCAAGGAGCCTGTAGCGGGGCGGATCGCGGTCCACGGGATCAATCTCGCCGGCGACGACCAGGCCGACCGCAGCGTGCACGGCGGGCCGGACAAGGCGGTGTACGCCTACGCGCAGGAGGACCTTGACTGGTGGTCCGATGGGCTCGGTGTGCCGCTGCCGCCGGGAGCGTTCGGGGAGAACATCACCGTGGCTGGGGTGGCGGTGACCGAGGCGGTGATCGGCGAGCGCTGGCGGGTCAACGACGTGCTGTTGGAGGTCTGCGCGCCTCGTACACCGTGTTACAAGCTGGGCATCCGGATGGGTGAGGATGGTTTCCCGCGGCTGTTCGCCGCCGCTGGCCGGCCCGGCGCCTACCTGCGCATCCTCGCAGCGGGCAGCATCGCCGCGGAAGATGCTCTGATCGTCGAGCACCGGCCCAGCCACGGCGTCACCGTCCAGGCGGTCGCTGACGCCTACCACCGCGACCACTCGCGGGCCGCGGAACTACTGGCGGCCCCGGAACTGCCCGAGAACTGGCAAGCCTGGGCACGAGCACTGCTCGCCCGCCGGCACCCGTCTCGCAGCGGCACCAGCGCGCGGCCGGCGTGACGCAGCCCGAGCCGGTCTAGTCCGCGGGAAAGTTGGGGCGTGAGT
>VAWT01000333.1 GCA_005883415.1 Actinomycetota bacterium
TTGCCCATCCCCATCATCATCTTCGGCTGGTGGGCCCAGATCTCCATCGGCTCGATGCCGCTGCCGGTCTGCGGCTCGCGGCCGGTCAGCCTCTTGATCATCCTCGGTCCGAACCTGTAGGCGAGCTTGACCTTGAGGCCGGCATCAGTCTGCTGCACTCCGTCGATGCGTGCCATCGGGCACCTCCTGTCCAATAGGTCCGGGCCGGGGTCATCTGTATGACCCGCGAGACCCGGACGATGTGACAGCAGCCGTTGCCGAGCTGTTGCACCATTGGGCCCTTCGTTTTCGTCAAGCCACAAGGAGCCCGAATGAAGATCAGTGCGCGCAACCAGCTGAGTGGAACCGTGTCGAGCATCCGCAGGGGAGAGGCAATTGCGAACGTGGAAGTTGACGTTGCGGGCCAGCGCCTCGTTGCGTC
Source organism: Actinomycetota bacterium (assembly GCA_005883415.1). Classification (GTDB taxonomy): domain Bacteria; phylum Actinomycetota; class Thermoleophilia; order Solirubrobacterales; family Solirubrobacteraceae; genus Palsa-465. Next base: position 422 of record VAWT01000333.1, read on the forward strand.
GATTACCGTCGAGGCCGTCGATGACCTCGGATTGACCGAGGGGGGCGAGGTCACTGCCGTGATCAAGGCATCCGACGTCATGCTCGCGACCTCTGGTTGACCACGGCTGGGCATGACTTGCCTAAGCAGCGGCCCCGCGACGCGGGTCGGATAGCCGGCGCTGCTAGTGCTTGACTCGAATCGTCTTAAGACTCGGGTCGGCGGGGTCGGGCAGGGTCATGCCGGCCTCAAGCCCGCTCTGGAGATATTCGACGACTTGCTGGTTGATGCGCTCGCCGGGCAGGATGACCGGGATGCCGGGCGGGTAGGGGGTGATCTGCTCCGCTGCGATCCGTCCCACGGCGTCTTTGGCCTTTACGTCCTCGAACTGGCTAAAGAACGCATCGCGCGGCCGGATGACAGTCTCGAGCTCGAGCCCTGGCGGGTCCGGGATTTTGATCGGCTTCGGATCGGGCAGGTCCCGGGCCGCATCCACGAGGCGGCGCAGAGCCTCAACGAGCCGCTCGCCACTTGAATCGTCGTCGGCCATGGACATCGTGGCCGTGATTCGTGCGTGGTCACTCAGGTGCATGTCGATCCGCTCGTGCTCGCGCAGCCAGTCGGCCCCTTGGTAGCCGCTGATTCCCAGGGCGGAGATGTCGATGAAGATCTGCAGGCGGTCGAGATCATTCGAAGCCTCCGCGCCGATCAGCTCGTTCTCGAGCACGTGCATCCCGGGCAGCTCGTCGATCGCTTGGCGCAGTCGGCCCGCGAGTTCGAGCGCCCCACCCAACAGCTCCGTTCCGCGTTCGACCATCTGCCGTCGCCAGCCGTCGATCGCTGCGTACAGCAGAACGTTAGGGCTGGTAGTCATCAACAGGTCCGCGCAGGCGGAGAGATGCGGAAAGTCGATCCGCTGGCCCTGGACGTGGAACACCGAACCCTGCTCGAAACCCGCGCCCATCTTGTGCACGCTCACGACACACACGTCAGCGCCCGCGTCCATCGCCCATGTCGGCAGATCATCGTGGAACGGAAGGTGCGCGCCCCAGGCCTCATCCACGATCAGCGGCTTGTCCCGTTCGTGGCAGATCTCAGCGATGGCTCTGATGTCCGCACAGGTCCCATACGGCGTGGGACTCACGATCAGTGCACCGGCGGCATGGGGATAACGCTCCCACGCCTGAGCGACCCGCTCGGGCGACGGCGGATGAGCGATGTGCAGGCGCGCGTCCCACTGCGGCCGCATCCAGCACGGCTGAAGGCCAGAGAAGATGAGCCCCGCCACTACCGACTTGTGCGCGTCGCGTCCGAGAATCAGGTGCCCGTCATGGCCGCCCACTGCCAGCATCGCGGCCTTCACCGACAACGAGCTACCGCAGGTTGAGAAGAACGCATGCTCAGCACCCACCGCGTCCGCCATCAACTCCTCGGCCCGCTGCAGATATCCGCCTGAAGAGGTGCGGTCATCCAGGCCCGCGCTGGCCAAGACATCGTCGCGGAAAGCATCGGCGCCCAGGACCTCGCGCACACGAGGGTCGGCGCCCCGACCCTGCCGATGACCCGGGGGCGTGAACCCATAGCGATGTAGCTGGTGATATTCCGCCAGCGCATCGAGCACCGGCGCACGACTGTGATCCACGGTCGAAAGCTTCCTACCACCCGGGCCCGATCGCCAATCTCGCCCCCGCCCGCATCTCGGCAATGCCACGAAACAGGTGTCCGAGCCGGCAGGAACGAGTGATCGTGCCGGACGACGAGCAGCTGTCATCTGGCTTGCGGGTGTTTCTTCTTCCTCTGTTTTGGGTGATGCGAGCAGGCGCGAGGTCGCTGCACTAC
>VAWT01000334.1 GCA_005883415.1 Actinomycetota bacterium
GAAAATCAACGAGACATTGCTCGACATCACAGCCGACGGCACCTACGACGAGCTCTACTCCAAGTACTTCGAGGACACAAACCCCGGTTGAAGTCAAGCCGCCCGCCCACGCGCGCCGCCGGTGCCCCAACTTATTGGCAACTACCGAAGAGGGCGACACCGGCTGTGGTGCGTCCTGTCATCGGCTACTTAAGACTGGCGGCAGGACAGGGGCTGGGCCAGGCTCCGGTCCAGGTGCTCGGCGAGATGCTCCCTCAATGCGGCTGCCCGCCGGTGTTGTTGGTGTGGCTCTCTCATGGCTTGCGTCTCGTCGGGCACCGCGCGAGGAGTGGCTGGAAAGGGGTCTGTTCTGCTCGAAGTAGCGGTGCCCTCCTTGCTGATAACCCCCGATGGACAAGCAGGAGGGCGCCGGTGGCGGTCATTATTGGAATGGATCCGCATAAGCGGTCGGCCACGATCGAGGTTATCGATGATCGCGGTCGAGTATTAGCAGCTGGGAAGTACACAACGGACAAGACTGGCTATGCCGAGATGGTCAAGGCCGGTCGGCGGTTTGCCGAGCGGGTGTGGGCGATCGAGGGCTGCAACGGTATCGGCCGACACCTCGCGCACCGTCTGGTGCACGACGGTGAGACTGTGCTGGACGTGCCGGCGAAGTTGTCGGCACAGGTGCGGGTGTTCGCCACGGGTAACGGCCGCAAGACCGATCCGGTCGACGCGCATTCGGTTGCGATCGCCGCGCTGCACGCTGCGAACCTCAACCGAGTCGAGCTCGATGCTGAGCTGGCCGTGTTGGGCATGCTGGCCGACCGTCGCGACGAACTTGGCCGCGCCCGCACCCAGACGATCAATCGGCTGCACCGCCTGCTGGTGGAGCTTTTCCCCGGTGGGGCCAAGAAATTCCTCTCCGCCACCCAGGCCTGCGCACTCATCGCCACGATCAAACCACGCGACCCGGTCGGCAAGACCCGCCGCCGACTCGTAGTCGAGTTGATCGACGAGCTTGAGAGAATCAACAAGAAGATCAAGATTGTCAACAAGGAACTTCAGCAGCTGGTCACCGACCGCGGCTCGACCCTGATGGACCTGCACGGCATTGGTCCGTCCAGCGCGGCGCGATTGCTAGCCGATGTCGGCGGCATCCATCGGTTCCGCGACCGAGACCGGTTCGCCTCCTGGAACGGCACCGCCCCCCTCGACGCCTCCTCCGGCGAACACCAGCACCACCGCCTATCCCGAGCCGGGAATCGCAGAATCAACCGTGTCCTGCACATCATGGCCGTCGTGCAACTGCGCAATCCCACCGAAGGCCGCGCCTTCTTCGATGCCAAAAAAGCAGCCGGGAAAACTTCGATGGAGGCCATGCGCGCACTCAAACGACGGCTCTCCAATGTCGTCTATGCCCGCATGGTCGCCGACCAACGACAACGCGAGCGGCAGACCCGGGAGGGCACACGGGACGACTCTGCAATCCAGCGTGACCGGCCTAACCCCAAACACCGGCCCTTCGGACAAGCCACTTCCCGGACCTGCCACCAGCCAGGCTAGCTTGGCAATCCCCTCAACCATGGACACTCGAACCTGGTGGATCTTGTCATTCATAGAGTGCTGACTGAGAGCGCCGCGCCGGGTGGGGCAGGCCTGGCCTGCCCGCACTGCGTGCTTGCAGGGGCCATAGAGGCTCCGGGGTCCCAGGGCGGCCCCGTGGGCCGTCGCGCAGCGATCGCGGTAGCGACCCTGGAGGCCGGAGGGATGGCCCCGTAACCTTGCGCGGCGCGGACCGTGAAAGGGGGGGCAGTGGCGGCGTAGCCGCCTCCACGAGGCTGGAGTTGCTTATCATTGTCGCCTCCGGGGGACTGCACCAGCTGTCAGCTCGTAGGTCACCGACCTCCGCCATAGCTTGACATAAAGGGGAGCCATGAGCGGACATTGCACTCGGCGACAGGACTGGGTGACTATGCGGTGGCTTGCAGCTGCTGAGGACGCGCTGATCCAGCGCGTTTCCGATCGTCAAGCTCGGCCAGGATGATCCTCGGCGGCAGCACGCCGATGTCTCGAATGCCAACCGCCGTGTCCCAGTAGAGGATCTTGCAGCGGAGAGATCAATCAACCTGGGTGGGCGTCGCCGGGCGTGGCGGCGACGTCGGTCAATTCCAGCGAAAGTGCACAAAGACCCGACCGAAGTTATTCGAGTCCTTCTCCACCCGGTGATACTGAGACTTGACCTCTTTCTGCTCCAGGAAGCGCAGCACATACTTCTTGAGCGCGCCGGAACCCTTCCCGGGAATGATCTCGACCAGCGGTGCCTTCTTGGCAACGGCCTCGTTGATGATCGCCCGCAAAGCGCGGTCGATGTCACCACCTCGGTTGTAGATGTCGTGCAGGTCCAGCCTGAGCTTCATACCTGCCACGATCCTCCCGAACGCAAATCACAACCGGTC
>VAWT01000335.1 GCA_005883415.1 Actinomycetota bacterium
CGCCTCGACGGCATGTCGAGCAAGTTCGCTCAGCACCGCCTGAAGCGGGTTGCGCCCGGCCAGCTGAGCCGCGGTCTGGCCCAGCGCGGCGGCGTTGTGCGTGGCCTCCGTCGCGTCGGTGACGTCTCGGAAGATGGCCGCACCGTGCGGCCGCGCCCCGATGTCAAATGACATGTTCGTCCACCTGATCTCGCGCTCGGTGCCATCCGCCCGCAGCAGCGTAGAGGTCCACAGGCCAGTCGTCCCGGCAAGCTGCTCGGCAAAGTGCTCCAGCATCGCCTGATGCTCACGCCGCGGAAAGTTGTCCAAAAAGTCAGGCAGCGCACGCAACTCGTCCAGCGAGTAGCCCATGATCCGACATGCCGCCGGATTGGCGTACACGTAGCGGCGGCCTGCCGTCACGACAACAATGCCGTCCCGAGAGCGCTCGACCACCGCCGCCAGCGCGCCGACTCCAAGCACGGCGGCGGTCTGCACGGCGCTTCGCGATTCCTCGCCCACAGATGTCCACTCTCGCAGCAGAAAGCACCTCAGCGCCAGTCCCCATCGGCCGATTCAACCGGGAGGCGGGGCGAGCCCCTCGCGCACCGCCCACAGCGCCGCCTGGGTTCTGGAGCTCAGGCCAAGCTTGGCGAGGATGTTGCTCACGTGCGTTCTGGCGGTGCGCTCGCTGATCACCAGCTCGCCGGCGATCTCCTTATTGGCCTTGCCCTGCGCCACCAGCACCAGGATTTCTCGCTCACGCGCGGTGAGCAGCGCCGCGGGGTCCGCTGACGGTCCGCGCCGTAGCGAAGCTGTCAGCTGACGTGCGACGGCCGGGTCGAGATGCACCTCCCCACGCTGAGCGGCCCGCACGGCGGCGGCGACCTCGTCGGCCTCGGCATCCTTGAGCAGGTAGCCCGCGGCACCAGCCTCCAGCGCGGCGTGCACCTTGTCCTCGTCGATGAAACTCGTGACCGCCACGACCTCCACCTCGGGATAGCGTCGCTTGATCGCGGCGGTCGCCTCAAGGCCGCCCATCGGCTCCATCAAGAGGTCCATCAACACGACGTCCGGCAGCGCTCGCTGCGCCTTCGCGCGGGCCAGCCAATCCAGCGCACTACGCCCATCGGAGGCGTCACCCACCATCTCGATGTCATCGACCATTCCCAGATAGCTGCGCAGCCCCTCGCGCACCATACGATGGTCGTCGACCACCAGGACGCGGATGAGCTCTCCCCCGGTCACCCCACAAATGATGACGGCCACCATCGGGAGGACGCGGATCTCAACCTGAAGGGCTGTGAGGTCGGCGTGCCCCGTTGACGGTCCTCGCGGACGGAGAGCTCTGCCGCACTGAACCCGCGATGAGCGCGAGCACGCGCGGTTCTCGCGCGGAGTTCAGGGCGCGGTTGTCGAGCGGCGGGGCTCGAGGATCACGAGCGGGATCTCGCGGTCGGTGCGCTGCTGGTAGCCCTGGTACCCGCTGTATGTGGCGACCGCCTTTGGCCAGAGTCGCTCACGTTCCTCGGGCCCTGCGACGCGTGCGCGGACGGCGCGGCGCTCGGCGCCGATTTGCACCGTTGTGTCCGGGTTCGCGCGCAGGTTGTGATACCACGCTGGGTGCCTCGGGTGGCCGCCCTTGGAGGCGACGATGACCACGTCCGGTTCGTCCGCGACGTACACCAGCGGGGTGGTGCGCTTGATGCCGCTCTTCGCGCCGATGTGGTCGAGCAGCAGCACAGGTGGCGCCCCGAGGAATCGGTGGCCGATCAGGCCGTTCGTCGCACGGTAGATGCAGGTATGACCGTCCATCACGAGGCGGAGGACTGGCCACGATCGGTCGGCCAACAACAGCAGGTCCATAGCCCGATCCTAGACCAGGGCCTAGCGCGCCGGCCGTCCAGTTATTGGTTGCTGTGCAGGGCGGCCTCCAGGACTTGCCTGGCGATCGGAGCGGCGGTTGTCCCGCCGAAGCCCGCGCCGACGAGCATCACGCCGACGGCGATCCTCGGATCCTGCGCCGGCGCGAAGGCCACGAACCACGCGTCCGCGTCCTTGGGGTCGCTCGAGTTCGGGCGCAACTCGGCCGTGCCGGTCTTGCCGGCGACCTCGACGCCGGGGATCGCCGCCGCGGTGCCGGTGCCCGAGCGCACCACCCCGATCATCATCGAACGCACCTGGTCCGCGACCTTGGCGGAGACGACCCGGCGGGAGATGAGCGGGTCAATGGTGGTGATCCGTGGCTCAACGCGGCGGCCGTGCAGCGCGATCGTCGCGCCGACGCTGGCCATCTGGAGCGGCGTGGCGAGGTCGCGGTCCTGGCCGATCGCCGCGGCGCCGACCGCGAGATGATCGCGCAGCTGCGATGGCGGCGAGATCGTGCTCGGCTTGGCGGCCGGAATCTTGGGCTGCTCGTCGAAGCCGAATTCACGCGCCATCGCGACCAGCCGCTTGGCGCCGAGCTTGGCGCCAAGCGGCGCGAACACCGAGTTGCACGACACGATGAACGCCTCGGTCAGGGAACCGCCGCAAGCCTCGCCGCCCGCGTTTCGAAGCTCCACCCCTGACAACGTCGCGGCCGTGAGAATCGGATAGGTACTCGAGGGCGTTGCGACCCCGTCTTGAAGGGCAGCGGAGGCAGTGATGATCTTGAAACTGGATCCTGGCG
>VAWT01000180.1 GCA_005883415.1 Actinomycetota bacterium
AGCCGAGGAACGAGTGAAAGGCCCCGAGCGACTGGGGGAGCTTCGGGGTAAACGGTTTGAACCGGTACGGCTTGCCGGTGGCGAACCCGGCCTTGGCGGCAGCCGCCTTGTCAGCGAACGGAGTCAGTGCCGCGACCGCCTGATTGATGTCCGTCCACCTAAGCGTCCGCTCGTAGCCGTTGTTGTTCGGCGGGTCGACGCTTTCGGCCCTGCCCTGAATGCCCTTCACCTTCTCGATCGGGCCACCGTCGCGCTTGGCGACGCCAGGGGCGACGACGCGGGCGAGCGTGCGGTGGTCGCTCTCGATGCCCATGATCCGCGCCGCCGTGACGCGCAGATCGGCGGTGCTGAAGTTCCGCACTCCGACCAGGTACGCGGCGATGAACGCGTCTTCGAGGGTCACAAGGACGTTCAGCGTCGTCCGGGCGTCGGAGAACATCTTGTGGGGGTAATAGAAGGTCGTGAACGGGGAGGGCTTGCCGGTCACACTCTTCTCCAGCAGGTAGTGCGACATCTCCTCCTGCCGCGCGGCCTTGAGGTACCCCTGGTAGTCGGACGCGAGCCGCCTGAAGAACGGTGCCCTCTGGATGATGTTCGTGTAGGTCGTGACGGCGAGCGCCTCGGCAATCTGCGCGGCGCCGAGGATCGCGATGTCGCCGCTCGTCGGACTGCCGGCTTGGGCCGCCGCGAATGACGGAATCAGCGCCTGCAACCCGCCCGCACCAGCAGCCACGCCGACCCCAGCCGCAGCACGGCCGAGAAACTGCCTTCGGTCCGTTCCCGAACCCTCTACAACTTCGCGCCCTTCAGCCATGACTACCCCCTTCTGTCGAACTTGCCGGTCGTGAGCCTATACGTCCCAAACGGTCGATCGGATCAATCACCGCTGCGCCATGCGTGGACTCGAGCACCTCCGGCACTTCTGCTGGGCCGGTTGCGCAGGCGCTAGTCGGGAGACGAGGCTGACCCAGCCGGGCCGCGCGTCGCGCGCGAGCCCCGTCCCGCCCGCCGGATTCCGTAGGGTTCCCCGGCGAATTGCCGCGAATTCCTATCGATATTTCGGAGCTCGTCGGCCGGACGCCGATGCTGGCGCTCAATCGAATGGCCGGGGATCTGGACGTCGAGCTGTTCGCCAAGCTCGAGGCCTTCAATCCGGGCGGTAGCGTCAAGGACCGGATCGGCGTGTCGATGATCGAGGCCGCGGAGCGCGAGGGTCGGATCGAGCCAGGGCGTACGACGATCGTCGAGGCCACGAGCGGCAACACGGGAATCGCGCTTGCGTTCGTGTGCGCCGCGAAGGGATACGAGCTCGTTCTTACCCTTCCGGAGGGAATGAGCCGGGAGCGTGAGGGACTGCTGCGGCTGTATGGGGCACGCGTTGAGCTGACCGAGTCGCTGGGGGGCATGAGCGAGGCGGTCGAAGCCGCGCAGGCGATGGCCTCGCGGGACGACGTCTTCCTTCCGGACCAGTTCTCGAACCCCGCCAATCCCGAGATCCACCGCCGCACGACCGGTCCCGAGATCTGGGAGGCGCTCGACGGACGGGTCGACGTGTTCGTCACGGGAGTGGGCACCGGGGGCACGATCACAGGCGCCGGGGAGGTGCTCAAGCAAGGGAACCCTCGAGGGTGTGCTGGTGGGCATCTCCGGTGGCGCAGCCGTTTGGGCCGCGCTCGAGCTCGCCAGACGGCCGGAATCCAAGGGCGCGCGGATCGTGACGATTCTTCCGGACTCCGGGGAGCGCTACGTCTCGACGCCGTTCTTCGCACCGTAGCCGGCGGCCCGGCCCTCTCCGGCCGGCGAATCCCCCCAGCTACGCTTTAGCGATGCCAGGTCTGGTAGCTCGCACGGTCGCCGAAATCCGCCGGGACGTCGCCGCCGCCCACAGCCGCGATCCGGCCGCCCGGGGCGTCGCGGCAGCGGAGATCGTCGCCACCTGGCCGGGGGTCCACGCCCTGCTGGCGCACCGCGTGGCCCACGCCCTCTACACCGCCGGCGTCCCGTTTCTGCCGCGGGCGATAGCCGCCGTCTCGCGGGCGGTAACCGGCATCGAGATTCACCCCGCAGCGACGATCGGCAACGGGTTCTTCATCGACCACGGGATGGGCGTGGTGATCGGCGAGACGGCCGAGATCTCAGACAACGTGACGCTGTATCAGGGCGTGACCTTGGGGGGCACAGGTTTCGCGACCGGCAAGCGCCATCCAACGGTGCAGGACAACGTGACGATCGGCTCCGGCGCCAAGCTCCTAGGTCCCATCACGGTCGGTCATGGGTCGAAGGTCGGGGCGAACTCGGTGGTCATCCATGATGTGCTGCCACACTCGACGGTCGTCGGGAACCCGGGGCACCCCGTGCGGGTGGAGGGCGGCTCGTCACAGGCTACGTCTTTTGGGCCTAACCCCGCCGGGGGCTAGACGCTGCTACGTCTTCCGCTCGACGAGCGGCGGCTCGGTGCCGGCGTCGCCACGCTCGGCCGAGATTGATCCTTCCGCCTGACGGACGTTCCGAGTCCCGCGCACCAGGTAGAGCGGACGGCCCTTGACCTCGTCGTAGATCCGGCCCACGTACTCGCCGATGATCCCGATCGCGATCAGCTGGATCCCACCGAGCAGCAGGATGGCGATCGTGATCGAGCCGAATCCCGGGAGGTACGAGCCGGACAGCCGCAATATGACGACGACCGGAATGGCGATGAACGCCAGCGTGGAGATCAGGAATCCGAGCAGGGTCGCGAGCTGCAGCGGCCGGTGCGAGAACGACGAGATCGCATCCAGTGAGAACTTGAGCATCTTCGAGATCGTGTACTTCGTCTCTCCCGCATAGCGCGGGTCCCGCTGGTACGACACGGCGGCCTGGGTGTAGCCGACCCACACCGTCATGCCGCGCAGGAACCGGTTGCGCTCGCGCATCGCAAGCAGCGCGTCCAGCGGCCGGCGGTCGAGCAGGCGATAGTCACCGGAGTTGTGCTCGAGCTCCACCTGGGCCAGCTTGTCGAACAGCTTGTAGAACCACTTGGCCGTGCTCAGCTTGAAGCGAGACTCGCCCTCGCGCCGCTCGCGGACGGCGTAGACGACGTCGCAGCCTTCTCGCCAGTGGTCGAGCATGCGCGGGATCAGCTCTGGCGGATCCTGGAGGTCGGCGTCGAGCATCACCACGGCATCGCCGCGGGCGTGGTCGAGCCCGGCTGTGAGCGCCGTCTGATGGCCGAAGTTCCGCGACAGATAGACGAGGCGGACCCGGGGATCGCTTTCGGCAAGCCGCTCGAGGATCGTGGCGGAGGAGTCCGTGGAGCCGTCGTCGACCAGCACCAGCTCGAAGTTCAATCCTTCGAGCGCGGCGCGCACCCGGCTATAGAACTCCTCGATGGTCCCCTCTTCGTTGTAGACGGGCGCCACAACGCTCAGGAGGTCGAGCTGCCGCCCCCCATTGGCCAGCTGGTCGGTGCCGGTGCTAGTCATCCCTCATAGTCCCAGCGACCCGCCATGGGGTATGTATCCAACCAGTTCGATCAGCTGGACGACTCCGGTTAGCACGATCGACGTCTTCCACAGGCGACGGTCCGAGGTGAGCGCCGCCAGCGGCATCAGCCAGGCCATGTACCACGGCAACAGCGAGCTGGCGGTGACGAGCATCGCCACGGTTGCCCAACCGGCGCCGTCGATCCAGTCGACCTCGCGGCGCCACACGCGACGGACCAGCCAGCAGATGACCCCCACGCATCCGATCGCCAGCAGGATGCCCGTGATGCGGCCGATGGTGCCCAGCCCGAGCCGGGAGGAGATGAAGCCAGGAACGCTGTGCCAGTCGCCCTCGCTCTGCGAGGTGTGGATCGTTGCCGGGAGGTGGAGCGGCCCGGTACCGAATAGCGCGAAGCTCAAGGTCATCACCAGAGCCGCGACCACCACGGCGCCGACGACGATGTCTCGACGGCCAGTGCGCCGCAGCGCGCCGCCGGCGATCGCGAACGGCAGCATCACAAAGCCGGTTAGCTTGATGCCGGTGGCCACCGAAAGCAGCCCACCACCGGCCCGGTCGCGGTGCTGGAGGATGGCGTAGACGCCGGCCATCATCGCCGCGATCATCAGGATGTCGTTGTGACCCCCACCGACGCCATAGATCACGGTGATCGGGTTGAGCCCCACCAGCGCCGCCGCCTTAACCGGATCCACCCCCCGCCAGCGGGCGGCGTTCCAGACGATCGCCACCGTCGCCAGGCTGGCGAGCGTCGCGAGCGCCTTGTACGCGAGCACGCTGGAGGCGACAGATAGCGGGGCGAGGACGTAGCTGAGCGCCGTGAAGACCGGACCGTAGGCCGAGGGGATGGTCACCCACTTGGCGCCGATGAACGGATACACCGGGTCGAGCGAGATGGCCGCCGGGCCGTGGAGATAGGGGTTGGCCCCATACAGCGTGCCCATCCGCCCGTAGGCGCCGTAGCTGAAGATGTCGGTCGAGAGCATCGGCGGTGCCAGCAGGACGAGCGCGTAGAGCGCCGCGATCGTCATCAGGACCACCCGCGCCGACAGGCGCTCCGCGGCGCGAACCGCCAGCACGTAACAGGCGTACATGGCCACCAGCACGGCGGCCAGGCCGTAGGAATGCAGGTCCAGCGCGGCGCCGCCGAATGGCCCCGCCAGATAGCGCGGAACGGGGCGGACGGACTCCGGCAGCAGTTGGGCGGTGTGCGCGGCGCTGACCGAGATCAGGAGACCTGTCAGCACCAGCCCCGATAGGGCCAGCAACCCGACTCGCTGTCGGGCCGCAGCTGTGCGCGCTCGAAGCGCGGAGGATTCGAACTCGAAAGTACCGCTCTGCGGGGTGGCGCCGAGCGGGCCGTGGGCGCTCATTGGGGTTACAGGATGGCGGTAGAGGGGCCGTTTCGGGGTTTGATCAACATTTAGATTGCGTTAGGACGCCTAATCGATCGTCCCGACGCGGCGGCGACCGCTGGCCGCACCCACGGCGGCGGCGGCGCTTCGGCGCAGCTGGGGCACGAGCCACATCGCCTCCAGCGCGATACGGGGCGACATCTTGCTCGTACCCGCCTTGCGGTCTTGAAACACGATTGGGACCTCACTCACTGTGAACCCTGCGATCAGGGCGCGGTACGTGACCTCGATTTGGAACACGTAGCCGTCGGCGCGCACCGAGTCGAGGTCGATCGCCTCCAGGACTTCGCGACGGATGCACTTGAATCCTCCCGTGAGGTCGTGCACGTCGACGCGCAGGATGGCGCGTGCGTAAAGTCCGCCTCCTCGGCTGACCAGGCGGCGTACCAGCCCCCAGTCGCGCACGCCTCCACCGGGCACATAGCGGGAACCGAGCACCAGATCGGCGTCTGAGGAGGCTTCCACCAGCCCTGGTAGGTAACGGGGGTCGTGCGAGAAGTCGGCGTCCATCTCGATCACCCGCTCGGCCCCCGCCGCCAGAGCGTGTGAGAACCCGGCCCGGTAGGCGTGCCCAAGACCGTCCTTGACAGGCCGATGGAGCACTTCGACGGTCGGGAGCTCCGCCGCCAGGGCGTCGGCGATCGCGCCCGTGCCGTCAGGAGACTTGTCGTCTACGACTAGGATCCGATGGTCACCGGGCACGATCCGATCGAGCTCGGCATCGACTGCGCGCACGATCCGTTCGACGTTGACCGCTTCGTTGTAGGTGGGTATCACCACCCAGAGCCGCGCACGCATGGGCCGGAACGGTAGTGGAGGACAATTCGAGGGACGCGGTGGAATCAACGGGGAAATCAGACCTACCAGAGCTAGAGCACCGCGTGGCCGCGGCGTTGCAGCAGGCGGCCGCGACCGAGCGGGCCCCGGCCCGACTCCGGGCGCGAATCGAAGCCGATCGCCCTCGCGCCATGGCCGTCGCCCGCCGGCGGATGGCGCTCTACGGTGGGACCCTCGCCAGCTCTGCTGCCGTCGTCCTGCTCGTGGTCGTGCTCCTCCTGCCGGCTGGAACGCCAGGAGGACCTTCGGTCTCGGCTGCGGCCACAATCGCGGTTCGGGGCCCGACGGGCCCGGGGCCCGGTCCCGACCCGCACTCACCCGTGGCCAGGCTCGGGCAGAGTGTCGGCCGGGTCTATTTCCCGAACTGGGCGGATCAGGGCCTCGGCTGGGCCGCCGTCGGCCAGCGGACCGACCAGTTGCGCGATCGGCGGATGGTCACCGTGTACTACCAGGGCCACGGCACGCAGATCGCCTACACGATCGTCTCGGGCTCCGCCTTGCCGGTGCCCGCCGGAACGGTCGTTCGCAAAGGTGCCGAGCGGCTCCGCACGCTCAGCGTCGACGGCCGCCTGGTCGTGACCTGGAGACGCGCCGGTCACACCTGTGTGCTGACGGGCATGGGCGTCACCGCCGACCAGCTCGAGCAGCTGGCCGCCTACCGGTAATCCCTTCCCCGGCGGGATCCGCCTCACCGCGCTCGGGAAGGTTCCCGCCCCGGCGGCGTCTTTAGCGACGAGTACTCACGATCGAGGAGGACACGATATGCGCAGGGCTGTTCCGAAGGTGCTGAGGCTGTGGGCCGCCGCTCTTGTCGTCGGCCTGGCCGCGATGGTCGGGGTCGCGAGCGCGGCGACGCCGCCCACGCTAGGGGTGTTTCAGAGCACCGTCACCAACTTCTTGAGTCCGAACACCCACACGACCTTCTCGGCGAAGATCGCCGGCGCCGCCCGCGGGTTCTCGGTTTACACCCTGACCGGCGACTCGAAGAGCCACCCGCAGTGTCTCTCGAACGCCTGCCGCGCGATCTGGCCGTGGGTGGCGGTTAAGAACGGAACGATGCCCACCAAGAATCCGCTGATCAAGGCGAAGCTGGGCATCTGGAAGCACAACGGCGTCAACCAGCTGACGCTCGGCGGACACCCGCTGTACTTCTTCTTCATGGACAAGACAAGGAAGCGGGCCCACGGTGAGGGCATCGTTAGCTTCGGCGGCACGTGGCACGCGTGGAAGGTCTCCTCGAGCGGCAGCACGATGCCTACGACGATGCCAATGCCCCAGCCGCCCTCTCCGCCCTACCCCCCGGCCCCCTAAGAGCCGCTTACACAGCCTCACCGATTGGGGCCGCGAGCCCGTCACACCTCCTGCGGCCGGCTTGCGGCTCCGTGATCCATAGAGCGTCCGGCTGCGTACATCCTTCGTGGGTCCAGATGGCAGGGAGAAATTCCGTTGGTCACCCCTGAATCAGCGACATGTCGGGTCGCCTCGTTCCCCCGGGTACAGCGAGCCGGGGGTGAGCGAGCATCCCCGACGCTGAGGCGCTTGCGGCAGGGCGGTTTACCCGTGGGGCTGGACGGCTGCTGCCCCAGGCGCGTATAAAGCCCCCGAACACGATGTCGCCTGCGCTGCGGATCCGCTCGCCCCGTACCGGTTCCGGTTCTCCTGCCGGTCTGCACCGGCGCTCCGATCGCGAGTTGCTAGCCCTTGCGTGCGAAGGCGATGCCGACGCGTTTGAGCTCATCTACGACCGCCACAGCACAGTCGCGTACTCGCTCGCCCACCGGATTTGCGGCCGGCGCGGACTCGCCGAGGACGTCGTGCAGGAGGCTTTTCTATCGCTGTGGCGCCGCCGGGATCGCTACGACGCTGGGCGCGGAGAAGTACGAAGCTGGTTGCTTCAGATCGTGCACAACTCGGCGATCGACAAGCTCCGTCGCAGCGACGTCCACGAGCGCCGGCGCGCGAGCGCGGAAGGGATCGAGGACGAGCTGGAGGCGCCGGATCGGCCAGACGAGGAGGTCGAGCAGCACGAGCAGGCGACCGTCGTTCGCCGGGTGCTCGAAGCGCTCCCGGACGAGCAGCGGCGTGTGGTCGAGCTAGCGTACTTTTACGGGCTGAGCCACAGGCAGATCGCGGAGCAGCTGGAGCAACCCGTCGGCACCATCAAGGGGCGCATGCGCCTAGCGCTGCTCAAGCTCCACGGACAGCTCACGGCTGCTCAGGATCCCCTCGCTGGCGCAAAGGTCAGGCGATGAGTACAACGAAGAACGGCGACGATCACGAGCGCTTCGACGGTGACGTGGCCGCCTACGTGCTAGATGCGCTGGAAGGCACCGAGGTGCGGCAGTTCGAGGAACACCTCGAGCATTGCGACCAGTGCCAGAGTGAGCTTGCGCCGATGCGAGCTGCTGTCGAAGGCTTGCCGGCGGGGGCGCCCGTGCGCGGTGCGCCTCCAGACCTCAAGGACCGCGTGATGTCCGCCGTCCGAGCCGAGGCGCCACGGCAAGCCCCGAAAAAGCAAGCTCGGTATTGGCCGATTGCGCGGCCCCGCTTGGTCGCTTCGGCGACCGCTGCCGCGGCCGCGGTAGCGGTAGCGGTTGCAATTGTCCTTGTTTTGGGGGGCGGCAACTCCACTCGAATTTACGAAGGCGTCGTCCATGCGCCGGGTGCCAGCGCTTCCCTTCGCCAGTCTGGAAGCAGTACGGAGTTACGGGTCTCGCGGGTTCCACCACCCCCTCAGGGGCGGATCTACGAGGTGTGGCTCAAGCGCGGCGCGAGAGCGCCGCAGCCAGCGGGCACACTGTTTGCCAACGGTACCGGGACCGTCAGCGTGCCCGGCAATCTCAGCGGGGTGCAGGCGATGTTGGTCACGTCCGAACCACGGCCGAACGGCAGCCGCACGCCGACGCGTGCCCCGATCATCGTCGTGCGGTTGAGCTGAGCATCCCGATCGCGCACGGCGGCTGCTCGACTATCGAACACGATTCTCTGCTAGCTCCGACCGGCTTAACGGTTCAATGCCGGACGTGACGAATCGAGGTTTGCGCGCGGTCGCGCTGCTCGGCGCCATCATCGTCGTGACAGGTGCTGTCGCGGCATGTGGCTCGGGCTCGCGGTCGGGGAGTGGGTCACCTGCCCGGGAGCGGAGCAGCCCAGGCGCCAATTCGGCCTGCCCTACCGCCCCGGATGCGCTCGTCGGCGTCTACGATCCGGACCGCCTGACGGTGCTCAATGGCTGCCAGCGGGTCACCGGAACGGTCGAGTCAGAGTCACCGGTGATCGAGCAGGACGGAGACGTCCACTTCGACCTCGCGGTCAGCGCCTCCTACCGCCGGCTCCTCAGCAGCGGCAACCTCGCAGCCCAGCACGGTTGGCTAGTAGTCGAGCTGACGCCGCGCGACGGGGGCCACCTCCCCAAGCCCGCCGTCGGCGATCGCGTTGCGCTGGTCGGCGCCTGGGTGAACGACACCCAGCACTCCTGGCACGAGATCCACCCCGTCTTCTCCGAATCGATCAACGGCGGGCCGGCGCACACCAGCGGACCGCAGTACGGCGGTAGCCGGCCGTCGGATCGATCGGCCGACGCCGACGCCGATTGCCGAACGCCCAGCGGGGCGCGCTGCGTTGGATATTGAGCGTCGCGGCACGCTGGGACTACTGCGTCTTTTCCGACAACCAGTCCGACGCTGTCCAGCCAAGTAAGCATCTCCTGTAGCGGGGTGAGCCAAACCGTGTCCGAGTCAGGCATTCGCTGCCTCTCTGCCTCCGTGAGGGGCAGGCCCTCCTCCATCGTGAACGCGAACCGGCCGCCGGTCGTGAGCGCCTGGGATATCTCTTCAAGCAGCGTTTCCTTGTCGGGAAACGCGAGCATCGTCTCCAACAAGAGCACCACGTCGAACGGGCCGGCAGGGACCGGGGGGATCCGCGAGACTGCGAAGCGACAGGGAAGGTCGCCGGCCCTCTCACGTGCTATGTCGAGGGCACTGGAGCTGTAGTCCACCCCTAGATAGGTGCAACCCAGCTCCCGAGTGATGAACCTTCCTGGCCCGGCAACTCCGCAGCACAGGTCCAGCACGGAGACCCCGGGAGCAATGCCGGCCTGACCCGCCAGCAGGCGAATCTCTCCGGCGCGCATCAAGCCTTCCTGCTCGACAAATTCATCGGGGGCGTACGCCGCCACCCGGGCTCGCTGGAGGGCCTGGACGAATGGAGCGCGCTCGTCCTGTTTCACGGCTGCTCTAGGTCAGACGGTGGGTTCACGGCCTGGAGAATGTCAGCCCGCGAACGGGAAGGCTTGCCATGGCCCCAGCGTCTTATTGGTTGGCATGAAGGCCGAGCACGCTGCAGCCGCCACGGTCGACGCTCCGCGCTCGGTGCACGGCGCGGCGTCACGGTCTCTGGCACCAAGAAGACGATCAGGGGCGGTCAAGAACGCCCATGTCGGCCCGGTAACTGGGCTGCTCGCTCAGATGTTGCTCCTCGCCGCGCTCGCGGGGACCGTCGGGCTCAGCGGCCCCGGTTGGGTCGTCGGAGTCAGCTGCGCAGTGCTCGCGAATTTGGCGCTGGCGCACGGCCTCTCCCGCTACGGCGCAGATCAGCTGGGGCTGGCCAACTGGGTGACCCTTGCTCGGGCCACACTCGCCGTCGGCGTGGCAGCGCTGGTCGCGGACTCTTTCAGCCGGCCCGCCCCGGTGGCGATGCTGCTGTCGCTCGCGGCGCTAGCGCTCGCGCTCGACAGGATCGACGGATGGATCGCGCGACGCACACGGACGACGGCCGCGTTGGGCGCGCATTTCGACGCTGAGGTCGACGCGTTTCTAATCCTCATTCTCAGCGTGTACGTCGCTCGCTGGGCCGGCGCGTGGGTGCTCGCGATCGGCGCAGCACGCTACGTGTTCCTCGCCGCCGGGTGGACGCTGCCATGGATGCGTGAGCAGCTTCCGCCGCGCTACTGGCGCAAGGTCGTCGCTGCGACGCAAGGGATCGCGCTGACGATCGCGGCCGCAGACGTCCTGCCGCTGGCTCTGACCCAGGCCGTTCTCGTCGGGGCCCTCGCCCTGCTTGTTGAGTCGTTCGGACGTGACGCGTGGTGGCTGTGGAGCCACCGGGACGCGACCCACGGTCCGGTGTCGGCGGGTGCCGACCCCGACTTCACGCTCGGTTTCCCATCCATCCGTCCCGCCAGCGGCAGACGCCGACAGCTGCCAACAGGTGTTGTGGCAGTGCTCACCGTCCTTGCCGTTCTAATCGTGTGGGTCGCCCTGGTCGCTCCGGACCGGCCGAGTGGTCTCACGCCCACCGCCTTCCTGAGGATCCCGCTTGAGGGCCTCGTCCTCATCTCCGTGGCCGTTTTCCTGCCGGCTAACGCTCGACGCGTCCTGGCCGGGGTCCTGGGACTGGCTCTCGGTGTGGTGGTCATCCTGAAGATCCTGGACATAGGGTTCTTCATGACCTTCGAACGGCCGTTTGACCCGATTGGGGATTCGAGCTACGCCGGGATCGGCATCGAGACGCTGCGCGCCGCGATGGGTCGGACTGAGGCGAACCTGGTCGTCATCGGCATCGTGGCGGGGGCCGCCGCCCTACTCGCCTTCACGGTCCTGGCGATGCTTCGCCTGAGCGCGGTCACTGCCGGCCATCGCCGATTCTCGCTCGGAGCCATCGCGGCGCTGGGTGGCGTCTGGGTGATCTGTTGGCTCTTGGGCGCCCAGCTCGTCTCCCACAGCCCGATCGCCTCTACGAGCGCGGCCAGCCTCGGGGCGGGTGAGGGGCGCACAGTGCAGGCCGACATCCGGGCCGCCGGCTTCTCCGCTCGAACTGCATTCGTCACCTCGCCGACGTTCGGGGGCGTCAGCTGGCTGGCGCACTCCACCCTGCAGTCCGGCGTCTGGGCCGACAGCGGACGGCGCTACAACCAGCTCGTGAGCACCGATCGCTTCACGCTCAGCCAGGCGTTCACGCGCGCAGGGTGGCGGACGATTGCTGACTCGCCGGCGGACGACCGAGCCTGGCCGCAGGGGTCGTCCTTCTACCACTACGACAAGGTCTACGACCGCCGTGACGTCGGCTACCGCGGCCCCACTTTCACCTACGCGCCGATGCCCGACCAATACATGTTCTCGGCCCTGCAGCGCCTCGAGCTCGCGAAAACCCACCGCCGTCCCCTCTTCGCCGAGGTGGACACCGTCTCGAGCCACATGCCGTGGAACCGAATCCCGCAGATGATCCCCTGGAGCGAGGTTGGCAACGGCTCGATCTTCAACCGGATTCCGATCGACAAGAACCTGGACGGGGCGTTCTGGATCACCCCCAGTCGCGTACGCGCGGCCTATGCCCGGTCGGTCGAGTACTCGTTGAACACCCTGATCTCCTTCGTGCAGCACTACGGCAACAAAAATCTCGTGCTCGCCGTCGTGGGCGACGAGCAGCCGTTGCCGAACGTGAGCGGGCAGGGCGCCAGTCACGACGTGCCGATCTCGCTCATCGCCCACGACCCGGCGGTGCTGAACCGGATCGGAGGCTGGGGCTGGGGCAAGGGCTTGCGGCCCAGCCCGCACGCGCCGGTCTGGCCGATGAGCGCCTTCCGCGACCGCTTCCTCACCGCATTCGGCTCGCAACCGGCGACCCGGTAGCTCGTGGTGGATGTATCTCGGCGACAGCGGCTGGCTGGCTTGGACGGCCTCCGGGGCCTGGCCGCGCTGTTCGTGGTGGTGAACCATGTCTTCCTGCGCGCGTTCCCCGGCTACCCGGTGGACCATGCGCCGTTCTGGGCCGGCCCGTTCATCTACGGGCGCTTCGCGGTCATCGTGTTCATCGTGCTGTCCGGCTTCTCGCTGGCCCTATCGCCGGCCCGCCACGGCTGGCGGCTGGACGCGGTCTCCCGGTTCGCGCAACGGAGGGCTCGGCGCATCCTCCCGGCGTACTGGGCCGCTCTCGCCTTCAGCCTCGCGGTGGCCTGGCTGGTCGTGCCTCAGCCGGGCCAGGGGGTGCCCAACGCGAAGTCGGTGGTCGTCAACGGCCTGCTGGCTCAGAACGTCGTCCGCGCGCCGAGTCCCAACGCATCGTTCTGGTCGATGGCCGTCGAGGCCCAGCTGTACATCGCGTTCCCCCTGATGCTGCTGATGGTGCGCCGGTGGGGCGCCATCGCCATGGTCGCCACCGTCACGCTCGTCGTGGCGACGGTGGGAGTTGTCGGTCCGCATATCTCCGGCGTGGAGACCTTCGTGATCCAGTCTCCGCCCGACCTCGCCGCACTGTTCGCGGTCGGCGTTCTAACCGCCGGCATCGTGGGCGCGAGCGAGGCTCGCAAATCGTGGCCTTGGGGGTGGCTCGCGCTTGCCGCCGCAGCGCCCGTGGTCGCGACGATCTGGTGGCAGGGTTCGGTGTGGACGCTCCACCACCTGTTCTGGATCGACCTTGCACTGGGCCCAGCTATCGCGTGCCTACTGGCCGGACTGGCCACCGGCCATGCGGCCCCTCTCCTGCGACTACTCGACGCGCGGCCGGTCCGCACGCTCGGCTTGTCGTCCTACAGCCTGTACCTGATCCACGGCCCGATTGTGGTCCTCGTGTACGAGAAGATCGTGGCCGTCCGGGTCGGCCAGGGTGTTCCCGCCTTCCTCGTCTCGCTGGCCCTGGTGCTGCCCCTAACGATCGTGTTCGCGCGGGTATTCGCGTCGGTCTTCGAGACCCCGTTCCTTCGGCAGCGCCGAACGTCCGGGACAGTCCGACGCCAGCAACCCCGAGCAGCAGGGGCGGCTGGATGAGCCGGACCGCATGGGCGTGGGCCCGCTTCGTGGGCCCCGTCGCGACGTTGGCCGTCCTTGTCTGGCGCCTGGGCACTGGCCCGTTCCTCGAAGGCCTC
The DNA here is from genome assembly GCA_005883415.1 of Actinomycetota bacterium. Taxonomy (GTDB): domain Bacteria; phylum Actinomycetota; class Thermoleophilia; order Solirubrobacterales; family Solirubrobacteraceae; genus Palsa-465. The sequence continues at coordinate 13,591 of VAWT01000180.1, forward strand.
CGCACAATCGATGGCCCCGCGCTGGCAGCAGCGGCGGGCCTCGCGGTGCTGACCACGGTGTGCTGTGCCTGGCGCTGGAAGATCGTGGCCGGTGGTCTCGGCTTCGACCTGCCGCTGCCCACTGCGGTGGCCGCGTACTACCGGTCGCTGTTTCTCAACGTCACGCTGCCCGGGGGGATCGTCGGTGACGTCCACCGAGGGATCAGCCACGGTCGCGACGTCAGCGATATCGGGCGCGCGTTGCGAGCCGTCGCGTGGGAGCGCTCCGCCGGGCAGGTCGTGCAGGTCGTTCTGACCGTCGTCGTTCTGCTCGCGCTGCCCTCGCCCGTGCAATCGTCAATGCCGCTGGTGGCGATGGTGGTCATCCTGGTGACGTTGGGCGTCGTGCTCGTGGCCCGGGTGCGATCCGACGACGATCGGTCTGCGTGGACGCGGGTCCGGAGCGCAGTGGCCCGCGACATCCGCGACGGGCTTCTCGCCGGAAGGGCTTGGCTGGGGATCTCCCTCGCGTCCGCGCTGGTTGTCGGGGGTCACGCGGTCACGTTCCTGATCGCCGCACGGACCGCGGGCACCAACGTGCCGCTGTTCCAGATGCTGCCGATAGCGTTGCTCGTCATGACGGCCATGGCGCTGCCCAACGTCGCTGGCTGGGGCCCACGCGAGGGTGTGTCAGCATGGGTTTTCGGCGCGGCCGGGCTCGGTGCTGGGCGAGGGGTCGCCACCGCCGTCGTCTACGGAGTCATGGTTCTCGTCGCCAGCCTCCCGGGCGCCGCCGTCCTCGTGGTGGCATGGTTACGCCGCGTCCCGCCCTCGGGGCGGACCGAACCGCCGCTCCGAGAGGGAGCTGCACATGCCTGACCGCCCGTACACCCTGTTGAGCTGCGGCATGTCGATCGATGGCTACCTTGGCAGCGCGACGCCGCGGCGCCTCGAGCTGTCCAACGACGCCGACTTCGACCGAGTCGACGCCGTACGCGCGACGTGCGATGCGATCCTGGTGGGCGCCGCTACCGTGCGGAGCGACAACCCGCGGCTGCTGGTGCGCTCAAAGACCCGCCGCGACACGCGGACGGCTCGTGGGCTCGCCCCATCACCGATCAAGGTCACCGTGACCGAGCGGGTGGCGCTGGACCCGTCCGCCGACTTCTTCACCTTGGGCGACACCGAGAAGCTCGTGTACTGCGCGAGCCCGCGGGTGGTCGACGCCCGCTCGCGACTCGGAGCGGTGGCGACCGTGGTAGACGGTGGTCAGCCTGTCGAGATGCGCAGGATCAGTGAGGACCTTGGCGACCGCGGGGTGCAGCGGCTAATGGTCGAGGGCGGCGGCAAGGTGCACACCCAGTTCCTGACCGACAACCTCGCCGACGAGCTGCAACTGGTCGTCGCTCCCTTCTTCGTCGGCGACTCTCGGGCCCCACGGTTTGTGAGCGACGGCCGCTTCCCTTGGAACCCCGGCCGGCGGGCGACACTCGCCGAGGTCCGCCAGATCGGCGACGTAGTGCTGCTCCGCTACGCGCTCTCGCCGCGTTTCCGGACCGACTGACCGGGGAGATCGATGCCGCCGCCTCTGCCCACTGCGACGATCCGAACTCAGATGGCGGCCCCCCTGCGGTTCGCCGACGGGTACGCCACGGCAGCTCGAGTATTCAGCTTCGACGGGCTGGTCGACGGCCAGGAGCACCTAGCGCTCGGGCTCGGCGACCGGGCGGCCGCCGTCACATCCGCAGGAGGGCGGACTGTGCCGCTGGTCCGGCCCCACAGCGAGTGCCTCACAGGGGACGTTTTCGGCAGTCAACGGTGCGACTGCGGGCCGCAACTGCGCGAAGCCGTCGAGCGCATCGCCGACTGCGGTGGCTTCCTCTTGTACCTGCGGCAGGAGGGGCGTGGCATCGGCCTGTACGCCAAGCTCGACGCATACGCGCTGCAGGACGCCGGTCTCGACACGTACGAGGCGAACCTCGCGCTGGGCCACCGCGAGGACGAGCGCAGCTACCAGGTCGCCGCGCAGATGCTGCGGGCGCTCGGAGTGTCGCGCGTCGCGCTGCTCAGCAACAACCGGGACAAGGCCCGACAGCTTCGCCGGTTTGGGGTGACCGTGGCCGAGCTCGTGCCGACCGGCGTGCACCTGTCCGCCACGAACGCCCGCTACCTGGAGACCAAGGCGCGAAGGGGCGCGCACACGCTCGACGTGCCGCTGTCAGCGGGGTGAGGTCCACTCGGTTGGGGGAGGACCAGCAGGTCGGCGTGGTCCACCGTGACGGCGAGCTGTCCGGCTGTCGCCTGCGCCAGACGACGGCGGGAGTAGACGTCGGTTTCGGCGGCCAGCTCGACCTGCTGCTCGCACGCAGCGCCTACCCATCCGGTGAACCACTCCGCTGCCAGCTCGGCCTGCAAGGGCCCGAGTCGCCAGGGGCTGGGCCTGACGAGGACCTCGGCCCCTAATCGGCCGAACTCCTCGACCGCGAGCGCTACGGCATCCGGGCCGAGCAGGCGCCCCCGCTCGGTCGCGCGGCGTTGGTGGGCATTAAATGCGGCGGCCACCCGGCGGTCCAGTGGATCTGAGGGGCGCACGCAGACGCGACCGACGACGGACAGAGTCAGCAGCATCGGACATCCTGCCCCGGCACAGACTGTGACCAGCCCGGCCAACTCCTCCTCAGTCAGCAGATCCAGCAGCGCCGAAGTGGTGATCAGGGTTGCGTCGGCCAGATCGCCGGGCCGCAGCCGAACGATGTCGGAATGCTTGGCCTCGACCGTGACCGTGTCCCCATCGGCGGCCGGGCCGGGGAGGTCGGCGACGGCGACCTCGAGCAGCTCAGCGTCCCGGTCGTGCAGGATCCAGTGCTGTGGCCCGGGCAGCAGTGGTGCGAGCCAGCGGCCCATGGCCCCGGTGCCGCAGCCGAGGTCGTGGATCACCCGGCGGCCAGTTGCCCGGAGCTGTGCCCTGAGGTGTTCGGCAAGGTCAAGTGCACGGGCGGCGGCGTCAACAGGCTCGCGCAGGGCAAGCCATCCCACGCTGACCTGGGTGCCCGGGGCGGTCAACGCGACACCCCGGACAGGACACCTGCAACGACGGACGTAGTGGTCGACCACCCGGAGAGTAAGTCGCGCCGCTCGCAAGCGGCCTGGCGCAACCGCCTTCTCAGCTCGCCGTCGCCGAGCCAGGCCCGGAGCGCGCTGCCCAGTGCCGCCGGGTCGTGCGGCGGGACCAGCAGCCCCGGCCGGATCCCGTCTGCGCCGTGACCGAGGGCCTCCGTCACCCCGCCGACTTCGGTTGCGACGAGCGGCAGGCCACGGGCCAGAGCCTCGGTGACGACCATGCCGTACGTCTCGGCGCGCGACGCCAGCACCACCAGGTCCGCGGCGGCGTAGCTTCGGTCGAGATCGGGTCCGGTCCGCGGTCCCGCGAACTCCACGCGGTCGCCCAGGCCGCTGTCCAGTGTGCGGCGACGGAGAGCGTCCACGAATGCCGGATCGCGGTTCAGGCTGCCCACGAACACGCAGTGCCAGGCCAGGTCCGTCGTGGTCGCCAGCGCATCGAGGAGCACGTCGTGGCCCTTGTCGAAGGTCACCGTCGCGACGCAGAGCAGTGCGCCGCCGGTCACGGTCCCGGTTACGAGGTCGGCGGCATTGACGGCCGGCTCGGCGACGTGGACCCTGCTGGCGGGCAGCGGATACAGCTCCAGCAGCCGACGCCGGGTCCACGCGCTGGTCGTGACGACGGCAGAGGCGGCCGAGAGGACCGCGCGCTCCCGCATCCGGGCGTCGTCGACACCGTCGTCTGCCGGGCGGTGACCCAGCGGCATGTGCACGAGCACGACCAAGCGCAACCGGCGCGCCTGCGGCACAAGCACCTGTGGGGCCGTCGAGGCCACCAGTCCGTCGAGCAGTACGACGGCGTCGTCGGGGATCCGCTCGACGACGTCGGCGAGGGCAGCGAACGACGCCGGGTTGGGTCGAGGCCAACCGCCGGGTACAGCGTGCTCGTGCACCGACCAGCCAAGCAAGCTGAGTCCGCCGCAGAGATGGCGGTCATAAGTGTTGCCTCCGCTCGGCCGGGCCGGGTCGTCGATGCCGTCCGGTACGACGAAGTGCACTGCCGTCACAGCGTCCGCTCGTAGCTCGCCCAGGCGATGTGTGACTCGTGCAGCGTGACGATGAGTCCCTCGAGCTCCCGAGCGGCGTCGCCCAGGGCACCTGCGTGGACTCTCTCTGCGAGTCGATCTGCTACGACGCGGGCGAGCGCCTCGGTTGACGTGTTCATGCCCGCGAAGGCCGGCTCGTCGTCGAGGTTGCGGTACGTGAGCTCAGCCACTACAGCGCGCAGCTCTTCGGCCGCTCGCCCGATGTCAACCACGATGTTGTCGGCGTCGAGGGTCGCGCGCCGGAACGTGGCGTCAACGACGTACGTCGCGCCGTGCAGGCGCTGCGCGGGCCCGAATGCCTCGCCTCGGAAGCTGTGAGCGATCATCATGTGATCGCGGACGGTGAGACTGAACACGATCTAGCCCCCGTCGTAGGTGATGGTGTGGCAGAGCGCCGGCAGGCTCCCTGCGGCCAGCCGGGCCATCACGTCGGGCAACGCATCGAAAGGAGACTGCCCGGTGAGGAGCGCGTCGAAGGCAGGATCGCGCAGTAGCTCAAGCGCGAGCCCCAGCCGGTCGGCCGTCGTGCGGCGCCCGCTGCGGGCCGGGGAAACGGTGCCAACCTGGCTGGCGCGGATGCCAAGGCGGCCCGAGTGGAACGCCCCGCCCAGCGAAAGCCGGACCTCGGTGTCGCCGTACCAGCTGAGGTCGATGACCGTGCCCTCGGGCGCGAGCAGGTCGAGCGACCGCTGCAGCCCGGCGGACGTCGCGCTGGCGTGCACGACCAGGTCGCGACCGTCGGCGGCGTCGGCCGGCAGCGCGAAGTGGACTCCGAGTGCGGACGCGACATCGGCCCGGCTGGAATCGATGTCAACGAGCGTGACCTGCACCGCCGGGAACCGGCTCAGCAGGCGTGCGACGCAGCAGCCAACCATGCCGGCACCGACCACGGTGACCCGGTCGCCGAGGAGTGGTGCTGCGTCCCACAGGGCATTGACCGCGGTCTCGACGGTGCCCGCGAGCACGGCACGAGCGGGCGGCACGTCCTCGGGCACGACCGTCACCGCGAGGGCCGGCACCACGTAGGCGGTCTGGTGCGGGTACAGGCAGAAGACCGTGCGACCGCACAGCTCCGCCGGTCCCGTCTCCACAGTGCCGACGTTGAGGTAGCCGTACTTGACCGGGCCCGGGAAGTCTCCCTCCTGAAATGGCGCCCGCATGGCCGCGTACTGACCCGGCGGCACACCCCCCCGGAACACCAACGTCTCGGTGCCGCGGCTCACGGCGGACTGCAAGGTGCGCACCATCACCTCGTCCCGGCCCCGCTCGGGCAGCGTGACCGGTCGGATCTCGCCAACGCCGGGCGCGCGCAGCCAGAACGCGTACGCGTCGGGCTGCAAGGGCTTCACGTTGACAGACCTCGGCAGGTCACGGAACCTGGCCCCTCACCGGCAAAGCGGGACGCCAACGTCAAGACCCTCTCGGCGAACCCGACATGCCGTACATGGTATTTGGAAGGGGTCGCCTCCTAGGTGCGGCAGCACTCTGCCGGATGAGCTCGAAGCACCTAGCTCCTGGCGGGATCCCTAACGCTTCGTGTACGCGACGCGGTTCCAGCTCGGTTCGGGCGCGAGCTCGACCGGCTCGCCACCTCGATCGGGCTGGGTGTAGACAAACGCGTTGGCTTCCTCGTCGAAGATGACGTCGAGCTCGCCCTCCTTGACTCTCTGATCGAGCCAGGCTCCGCGGAAGATGAGCCTACGCAGCCAGTGGACCAAAGAGCGCTCCGACGGGCCGACCAGCTCAGGCCAACAGTCGTTTACGTGCTCCCCCAGCGGAGAGGCCGGCTCGGCTACCTCGCCGTTGACCACCAGGTTGATGAGATCTTCGGACTCCGCCTCCTCCACCGGGCCCCAAAGGAACCCGAGCTTGCGCGCTGCCTGCTCGCAGCGCTCGCGGAAGTCACGCTCATTGAACGTGAACCTCAGGTCCCCGTATTCGAGCACGAAGTCGTCCCCTGAGCTGTAGTTCCCGCGGCGGTACATGGCGTCGTGATCATATGGCGGAATCCTCTACCGGCGCAGTGGCTGAACGCGATGTTGCACTCGAGGGGGGGTGATTCCCGGGTCCTGGCTGCTCTGAAGGTCGTGAGCACTGCTACAGCGACGATCCTGTTGATCGAAGACCACCGCAGAACGCGCCGCTTCCTTGCCGACAACCTGGCCGCCGATGGCTACGAAATCCTCGAGGCGGAGTCGGCCGAGGACGCGGAGCGCATGATCGCCTCGGAGTTTCCAGACATCGCGATACTCGACCTCGGACTCCCCGACCGTGACGGCCTCGAGCTGCTGCAGGACGTGCGAGGGTCTGACCGAGTAGCAGGCCGTTTCGACCCCGACATTCCGATCCTCGTGCTCTCCGGTCGCGCTGGCGAGCTCGACCGCCTCCGGGGGTTCAAGCGCGGTTGCGACGACTACCTTGTCAAGCCAACGGGATCGGA
>VAWT01000181.1 GCA_005883415.1 Actinomycetota bacterium
GACCATCTTGCCGGCTTCTACTGCCTGCGCGTCCTCCGCGCCGCACCACAACGGGATTCCGAGCTGCTCGCAGATTGCGTGGCTTGAGCCGAAGTGGTCTAAGTGAGCATGCGTCAGCGCGTTGGCGGTGATCTGGCGGTCGGCGATCTGCCTCAGGATCCGGGCGCGATGTATCGCCAGGCCGGCGTCGATCAGTACGTCGCCCACGACGTAGACGTTGACGTTGTTTGGAGGCCAGCCCGACAACTGCCAGACGCCGTCGGCGATTTCCCGCATGGGCGGCGATTCTAGTTCCGTCCGGCCGCCGCGCCATGCTGGTCAATGCACATGAACGCTCTCTGGCTTCTCATTGGACTCATCATCGGTGCTGCGCTCGCCACGGCGCTGCTGTGGACGCGGCTGCGCGCCCACGGCCAGCTCTCCGACACGTTCAAGGCCATGAGCGCCGACGCCATGAAGGCCACCATCGAGCAGCTCTCCGAGCACAACCGGGTGCAGCTCCAGGCGACCCAGGCCCAGGCGAAGGGCGACTTGGAGCAGCGCCGCCAGGCCGTCGAGCAGCTCGTGTCCCCGCTCAAGGAGCAGCTCGTCCGCGTCGACACCCAGCTGCTGAAGCTCGACCAGGAGCGTCGCGAGTCGCGGGGGCAGCTCAACGCCCAGCTGCGGACGCTGACCGAATCAAACGAGAAGCTCCGCACCGAGACCGGTGCCCTGGTCACCGCACTTCGTAAGCCGAACGCCAGGGGGCAATGGGGTCAAATGCAGCTCCGTAACGTGGTCGAGCTGGCGGGGATGGTCAAGCACTGCGACTTCCTCGAGCAGGTTTCGCTCGGCGGAGACGAAGCATCGCTCCGTCCCGACCTGGTGGTGCGCATGCCCGGGGGCAAGCGGGTGATGGTCGACGCCAAGGCTCCGCTTCAGGGCGTGCTGGACGCGTACGAGGCGCGCGACGAGGACGAGCGCCAACAGCACCTGCGCGACCATGCCCGCCTTCTGCGAAGGCATGTCCGCACGCTGTCGGATAAGTCCTACTGGTCTCAGCTCGATTCGGCCCCCGACTTCGTCGTGATGTTCCTGCCCGGCGAGCACCTGTACGGCGCCGCGCTCGAGGCCGACCCCACGCTGATTGAGGATGCGATGGCCCGGCGAGTGCTGATCGCCACTCCGACGACGCTGTTGGCGATGCTCCGCGCCGTGGCCTACGGGTGGCAGCAGGAGCGGGTGGCAGAGTCGGCCCAGGCGATCTCGGAGCTCGGGCGCGAGCTACATACCCGCCTGGTGAAGCTGTCCGGCCTGCTGGGGACTCTGGGCTCGAGGCTCAACAGCGCCGTTCGCGCCTACAACGAGACGGTCGGGTCCTACGAGGCCCGCGTGCTCCCTGGAGCACGGCGCTTCGCCGAGCATGGTGCGGCCAGCTCGGGCCGCGAGCTGCCCAGCATCGAGCAGGTCACCATCGCCGCCCGCTCCGTCGAGGCGGCGGAGGCCGAGGACGACCCGGCCGACGGCGACGACGACATCACGATCCGTCCGCTGCGGGCGGCCGAGTAGCGCCCATCAGCCAGGGCCGGGGGCTCCGTGCTCGGATGGGGCCGAAGCCCGCGAGTCCCACCACCGACGAAGATCGTCTCGCTGGTGCGGAAGGGGGTCGGCGGAGGGCTTTCGCGACTGCACGAGCGCTAGTGCATCGTCGATGTCCATGTGCTCGCGGATGGCGACCACGCCCGCGGCGAGGGCCGCGGATCGTTGCCAGCCGGCGCGACAGTGAAGGTAGGTTCGCTTTCCCTCCCCGAGCCAAGCCAGCACGTCCTGCACGGCGCGCTCGATCAGGCCCGGCGGAAGCCCCCCGTAGTCCGGTAGCGGCAGGCGCTGCTCCTCTATCCCGGAAGCGTCGAGCGCGGTCTCGACCGCGTCGCGGTCCCCTGGCCGGTACTCGGACTCCTCGGCCAGGTTGAGCACGCGCTGGACGCCGAGCGAGGCCAGCATCGACACGTCCACCTCGTCCAGCGGGTAAGCCCCGATCAGGAGCCCATCGAATACGTCGGCAAAACCGTAGGAACGAAACCAGCTCGACACGCCTCACAATGATGGCCGGTCGTGGCCGCGCAGGCGGCCCGCCTGGAGATCTGGACACCGCGATCGGCGCCGCTAAGCTCGGGCTCGTGCCCGTGAGAACCGACGCCTTTGACCTAGGCGGGCTGCATCTGACCTCCGGAGCCGGCCGGCGCCTCGAGCTGTTCGTATCGATCGACGATTTCATGCTCGGCGGCGAGCGCTACAGCGTTCCGTCCGAGCTCGTTCCCGTACAGCTTGATGTGTCACGTACGACCGCCAAGGGCTATGCGCTCCGGCTGCGGTTCACGGCCGGCGTGTCCGGTCCCTGCATGCGCTGTCTCGAGGAGGCCACGCCCGCGATCCCCGTCGAATCGCGCGAGGTCTCCCAGCCCGGCGAGTCCGACCAGCTCAGGTCGCCGTACCTGGAAGGAGCGGTGCTCGACCTGCATGGGTGGGCTCGCGACGCGCTGGCGCTCTCGCTGCCGGCCAAGCTGCTTTGCCAGCCGGACTGCGCCGGGCTCTGCCCGGTGTGCGGGGCGAACATGAACACCGCTGGCTCCGAGCACGGCCACGAGCCGGCGCCCGATCCCAGGTGGGCCAAGCTCTCCGAAATCCGGTTCGAGTGATCTGCGACCGGCGGCTACACTGCCCCGCCTATGGCCGTTCCCAAGCAGAAGCAGTCTCACGCCCGTACGGCACAGCGCCGGGCTCAGCACAAGCTCGTGCCGCCGTCCTACAACGCGTGCCCGCACTGCCACAGCCCCCGGCTGCCGCACCGTGTCTGCCCGGTTTGCGGCTACTACAGGGGCCGCGAGGTAGTGTCGACCGACGCGGGCGACCAAACCGCCTGACGGCCTCCCATGGTGACGGTCGCCGTTGACGCGGGGGGAGCGGACCTCGGGCCGGCGGAGGTTGCCGCCGGCGCCTCGCTGGCCGCCGCCCGTGGCATAGGGGTACTTCTGTTCGGGCCCGCCGCGGAGATCGGAGAGGTCTCCGAGGGTGTGGAGGTGATCGACGCTCCGATCTCGATCGCCAAGGCGGCCGATCCTGCGTTCGCGGTTCGCTCCACCCCCGAGGCCTCGATCGTGCAGGCCGCGCGGGCGGTCGCCGAAGACCGTGCCCAGGCGCTGGTGTCCGGAGGCTCCACGGGCTCGGCACTGGCCGCAGGACTGTTCAACCTCCGCCGGGACCGCGGGATCTATCGCCCGGCCCTCGCGCTACCGATCCCGATCCCGGGCGCCCAGCCTGTGCTGCTGCTGGATGTCGGAGCGAACGTCAGCTGTCGCCCGGAGCATCTCGTCCAGTTCGCGCACATGGGCTCGGCCTTCTCCCGGGCGGTTTTGGGCGTCCCGGACGCGCGCGTCGCGCTTCTCTCCAATGGCGAGGAGCCCGCCAAAGGGACGCCCGACCTGATCTCCGCCCACGAGCAGCTAGCGGGCGCGGCCGGCACCGGCTTGAACTTCATCGGGAACATCGAGGGCACGCAGGTGACCGCCAGCGTCGCCGACGTCGTGGTCATGGACGGCTTCACGGGCAACATCACCCTGAAGCTGATCGAGGGGGTCTCGGGCAGGACGCTCCGAGCAATGCGTGAGCTGGCGATGGGCTCGACACGAGCCAAGCTCGGAGGCTGGCTGCTTCGGCCGGCGATCCGCGGCCTGCGCGAGGAGATCGACCCCGAGACTCCGGGCGGGGCCTACATGCTCGGGCTGCGCCGGCTGGGCGTCGTCGCGCACGGCCGATTCACGCGGCGGGGGTTCGCGCGCGCCATCGAGGTGGCCGCCAGGGGCGTTACCGAGGACGCGATCGGCAAGACCCGGTCCGCGCTCGAGGCGGCTGGGGCACTCAGGTCCTCGCCCAGTCCCACGACGGACCCAGGCCCGTCCGAGCACGCCGCTACCGTCTAACCACATGGCCGTCGACCGCGAACAGGTCTTTTTGCTGATTCGTGCCCACCTGGCCGACGAGCTCGAGGTCGATCCCGACGTGATCGAGGAACCGACGCGCTTCCGGGAGGACCTTGAGGCGGATTCTCTCGACCTCTACACGCTCGTGCAAGAGCTCGAGGACTCCTATGGCATCAAGATCTCCGACGAGCAGGCGGCCAAGATCCTGACCGTGGGCCAGGCGGTTGACTTCGTGCTCCAGAGCGGCGCCCCGACGACGACCGCACATAACCCGGAGTGAGCGCGACAACGGCGAGCGTAGCCATGCTCCAGCAGCTAGTGGACGGGCTGCCCGAGGAGCTCTCCGGACCGGCGTTCACGCACGCCTCCTGGACCTCGAGACGAGCGCACTCCTACGAGCGGCTGGCGTTTCTGGGCGACAGCGTCCTGTCGCTCGCGGTGACCACGCACCTCTATCCGCGCCTCGGAGCCGAGCAGTTCGGCGCCGGCGAGCTAACCAAGATCAGGGCACAGGCTGTGTCCGGGCGCTCGTGCCGCGCCGTGGCCGAGCGGTTGGGGATCCCGGATCGACTGCGCGCCGCCGCGCCGCCAGCCGCCGCTCCCACGGTGGGTGCCCTGGTCTCAACCGAGCGGGTGCTCGCATCCGTGATCGAGGCAGTAATCGGGGCCTGTTACCTCGAATACGGCTACGAGCAGACCACCGCGGCAGTGGTCGAGGCATTCGCTCCCGAGATCGAGGACGCGCTCGATCACCCCGCGGACTTCAAGTCGACCCTGCAGGAGCGCCTGGCGCAGCGGGGCGAGCTCGTCAGCTACGAGGTGGTCGACGAGAGCGGGCCACCGCACGACCGCACGTTCCGGATAAGCGCGATCGTCTCGGGCGTCGAGGTCGGGCGGGGAGCGGGACGGAGCAAGAAGGACGCCGAGCAGGAGGCGGCCCGCGGCGCGCTGGAGGCGCTGGGGGAGTGACGCGCGCTCCCGCGAGCACATGCACCTGAAGTCGATCACGCTCAAGGGGTTCAAGTCCTTTCCGGACCGGACGCGGCTTGAGTTCGGGCCCGGGGTCAGCGTGGTCGTAGGCCCCAACGGCTCCGGCAAGTCGAACGTCACCGACGCGGTCCTGTGGGCACTGGGCGAGCAATCCGCGGCTGCCGTCCGCGGCTCCTCCATGCAGGACGTGATCTTCGCCGGATCACCCGGGCGCCAAGCGGCGACGAGCGCCGAGGTCGAGCTGGTGCTGGACGACAGCGGAGGGCTACTCGGCCTGGAGGCCCCCGAGGTTTCGATCTTGCGCCGCCTGGACCGCGGCGGCGAGGGCGAGTACCGGCTCGCCGGCGCCCGTTGTCGGCTGGTGGACGTGATCGAGGTCCTATCGGATACCGGCCTCGGCAAGGAGATGCACTCGGTTATCTCACAGGGTCGGGTCGAGTCCCTCGTCACCTCCAAGCCGCGCGATCGCCGGCTGCTGATCGAGGAGGCCGCCGGGCTCGGCAAGCACCGCAAGCGCCGCCGGCGCGCGCAGCTGAAGCTCGAGCGCACCCAGCAGAACCTTGACCGGGCACTCGACGTGGAGCGCGAGGCGCGGTCGCACCTGCGTCCGCTCAAACGCCAGGCGGAGGCCGCCGAGCTGCACCAGCGGCTCGAGCGGCAGACGCTGGAGGCCCGCTGGGAGCTGGCCCGCGATGACCTGCGCTCCTGGCGTGACGAGCTACGGTCCGCGGAGGCTTTGGTCGACGAAGCGCGAGACCGCCGAGGAGCGGTCGAGCGCGAGCTGGAGGAGGTCGCCGCGCGCCGGGAGGCCGCCGAGGAGGCGCTGGCGGCACGAAGCGCCCGGCGAGAAGAGCTTTCGAGGCGCTTGTTTGCGGCCCAGTCTGCGCGTGAGCGGGTCGCATATCGCGGCGAGGCGCTGGCAAACGCGCACCAGACCGTGAGGGCGCGCGCGCAGCGGGCGCGCGAGCTGCTGGAGGCCTTCAAGTCCGAGGCCGCCGACGACAAGGGCGATGAGCAGCCTCTCGCTCAGATCGCGGCCCTCGAGCAGGAGCTAGCGGTGTTGGAGCGCGATCGGGAAGCCGAGATCGCCGCCCGGGTGGAGGAGCTCGAGCGGCGGCGCACGGATGCGGAACGGCTTCTGGCCGAGCACGCCGATGCCAGCTCGCGCGCGCATCAGGAGCGCCACCAGGCCGAGCTGGGCGTCGAGGAGGCGCGCCAAGAGCTGCGCGAGGCCGAGCGCTCGGTGGAGGCCGCACGCCGCGAGGCGGCCAACGTCGGGGCCGAGCTGGCGTCGGTCAACCTTTTCCTGCGAAGCCACACCCGCCTGTTGGCGGGCGCGACCTCGCTGGCCGACCGGCTCGAGGTCGATCCCGGCTACGAGATGGCGCTCGCCGCGGCACTCGACGGCCGGCTGGGTGCCTCCCTGGCAGCCGACCGCGGAGAAGCCAGAAGGTTGCTCGACAGCGCCGGTGAAGCAGGCGGTCGGGTGCTGGTGGCCGGGCCATCCGGCGAGAGCGATCCGTCGCAGGCGCCCGTGCCCGGCGCCGAGCCTCTGTCGAGCCACGTCCGCGGCCACGACGAGGCTGCCGCGACCGCCCGCGCCTTGCTTTCAGACACCTGGGTGGTCGACGAGGTCGAAGGGGTAGGCGAAGAATTCGAGGGCGTCGCCGTCACCCGCTCCGGACGAGTGTGGGTTTCCCGAACGCGCGAGCTCAGACAGGCGCCGGCGCTCGGCGAGGATCGGGTGCTGGCGGAGCGCAACAGGCGCGAGGAGCTCGTTCGCGCAAGCGAGGCCGCCGCTCAAGCGGAGCTCGCCGCCCGGTCGAGCGTCGAGCGCGCCGCGGAGCTCGTGTCCGAGCGCGATGCAGAGCGCGAGTCCGCGGCAGCCGCCGACCGGGCCGCCGTCAGGGAGCGCGACGAGGCGGCCGAGGAGGAGCAGCGGCTGCGAGCGTCGGTCGAGCGAAGGCGAGATGCTCCGGACGAGGGGCCGGGGGCGGTGCGGCGGGCCCAGCTCGCGGTCCAGCTCGACGTCGAGCGTCGGATGGTCGAGCGTTCGCGGCGCGAGCGCTCAGCGCGCGAGGGTCGGATCCAACTCCTCACCGACGCGATCCAGCGCGACGAATCGCTCCTGCCTCAGATCGGGCGGCTAATCGCGTCGCTGACAGAGGGCACAACGAGCCCGCGACCAGGCGTCCGACGTGGAACGGGAGTTGGTCGCTCTCTCGGAGCGCCTGGAGCTCGACCCCAAGCCGATCGCGGGCGGGCTTGAAGAAGAGCAGCGCGAAGCGCTACGGCAACGGATTGAGCGCCTGGCTCGCCGTCGCGAGCAGCTGGGGCCCGTCAATCCCCTCGCTCAGGAGGAGTATCGCGAAGCGGTCGAGCACGTCGAGGAGCTCGAGCGACAGCGCGAGGATCTGGAGACAGCGCTGCGCGAGCTCGAGAAGCTGATCCGGGACACCGATCGGCAGATCCGCGACTCCTTCGAGCGGACGTTCGCAGCTGCTGCCCAGAACTTCGAGGAGGTCGTGGACAAGCTGTTCCCGGGAGGCCGGGGACGGCTGCGGCTGGTACACGCCCGCGACGAGGCGCCGGCAAGGACGCTCGGGGCCCAGGACGCGGACGACGACGAGCCGACCGCGGCCGGCGAAGATGATCACGGCCCGGCCGCCGAAGACGAGGATGACGTGCTGGGGGTGGAGATCGAGATCACCCCCGCGGGCAAGGAGATGAAGCGCCTGTCCCTGCTCTCGGGCGGGGAGAAGTCGATGACCGCGCTCGCGTTTCTGTTCGCCGTGTTCCTCGCCCGGCCGTGCCCGTTCTACATCCTGGACGAGGTCGAGGCCGCCCTGGACGACCTGAACATCGACCGCTTCCTGGACCTCCTGCGCTCTTACTCCGAGCGCGCTCAGTTCATCGTCGTAACCCACCAGAAGCGCACGATGGAGGCGGCCGACTGCCTGTACGGCGTGTCGATGGGCTCAGACGGGATCTCGAAGGTGATCTCGCGCCGGCTCCCGGAGGAGCGGGCGGCAGCGTAGTCCTACCGGGGCGGCCCGTAACGGTGCCGCGGAGGCTTGCTGCTGCGAACGACTGTCCTCTTCTTGGTCGTGTAGCGGGGCGTGTAGATGCCCCACGCGGCGCCGAACGCGGTCAGGACGATCACGCCGAACACGACCCAGTCGCCCCAGTGCTGGACATGCGTAGTCACCACCCACATGGTCAGCCCTATCAGCAGCAGCGCTTCTAGAACCTGAAAGAAGGTCTTTCGACGGTTCATCCTGTCTTCACCACGACCACGGTGCACCGCGCCTTGTGGGTCACCGTGTTGGGAACGCTGCCCAGGATGCGCCGGTTCATACCCCTGTTGCCAACCACGAGCACGTCGGCGTCCTGCTCCTCCGCGTGCTTGATGAGCACGTCAGCGGGATCTCCCTGGCTGGAAACCGTCGTGACCTCCAGACCGGCCTCCAGCGCGCGCGATTCGACCGATGACAGGATGTCCTCGACCTCCTCCATCGGATTGATCGACCACTGGATCTCCTGGGGAGCCTCCTCCTGTTCCTTGCGAAGCCGCGACTCCGAGACCGGGTGGTAGGAGGAGATCGCGACCAGCTTCGCCCCGTAGCGCTTTGCCATATCGAGCGCGAACTCGACCGCCTTCGCTGCGCGATCCGAGCCATCGGTGCCGACAGCAACGGTTCTGACCATCTCCGCCACCTGGCGAGAATACTTCTCCTCGCCTCCTCCGGGTGGGAAGTTCGTCACTCAGGTGGTTGCTAACGTCGCGCGCCGGCATGGCCCGCGACTGGAGCGAGTTGTTCATCGTCGACGGCAGCGGCCCGGCCGCTGGCGCGGATCGGGCCGAGCCTGAGGAGCGGCGAACGGGACGGTTTCGCCGCCTGCGCGAGAATCTCCGCAAGACCCGCCAGGCGCTCACCTCTGAGATCCAGGCGACGCTGTTCGATGATCTGAGCGAGGAGACCTGGGAACGCCTCGAGGAGGCCCTGATCTACGCGGACGTTGGCGCCCGG
>VAWT01000336.1 GCA_005883415.1 Actinomycetota bacterium
CGCGACAAGCTGACGCGCGAGCCGGGGCCTGAGGCTTCGGATCGCCGCATTGATGCCGGCGGGGACGACGTTGTCAGGAATCATCGTGACCCCCAGTCCGGCAGCGGCGAGGTGACCGGCAGCCGCGACCTGTCCGGTCTGGACCGTCCCGCGCGGCACGAAGCCCGCGCGCACGCAGGTTTCGAGGATCAGCTCCGACAGTCCGTGCTCGGGCCCGAACAGAACCCAGTCACGCTCGGCGAGCGCCTCGAGCGCGACCGGCCGCTTGCTCGCCGCCAGCGGGTCCGAGGCCGGGAGGACCACGACGAACTCCTCCCATCCCAGCTCGACGACCGGACCATGCCACTCGGGTGGCCGCGGGCCGACGGCGATGTCGCCAACTCCGAGGCGAACCGCCTCGTCGAGGGCCCTGCGGTGCACGTACTCGCGAAGCGCGATCGTCGTGCCCGGGTAGCGCTCGCGCCAGCATTCAAACGCCGGCGGCAGCACGCCGAACGCAACCGAGGTCACGGTCGCCACCTCGAGCTCGCCCGCCTCCAGACCCAGCGCACTGCGAGCATCGCGCCTAGCGCGTTCTGCGTTCGTGACGGCGGCCCGGGCCCCGGGCAGAAACGCCTTGCCCGCGGCCGTCAGGCGAACGCCGGTGGGTAGACGCTCGAGCAGCGGGCCGCCAAGCTCCCGCTCAAGGCTCTTGATCTGTTGCGAGAGCGACGGCTGAGCGACCAGCAGCTGCTCAGCCGCGCGCGTGAACGAGCCTTCGTCGGCGATCGCCTGCAGGTATTGCAACTGTCGAAGGTTCACGGTCGCGCCAGCCAGCCTATAGAGGTTGCCTATCGAGATTGCAAAATACACGTCTTTGCGTTATCGACCGGGGGCCGCGACAGTGCATGCATGACCGCGATCTCGATCAACCACGTCAGCGTTCACGCGCACGACCTCGAACGGTCCGCCGCGTTCTACGAGCGGCTGTTCGGCATGGAGCGGATCCCGACTCCGACGTTCGCGTTCCCGGTGAGGTGGCTGCGCCTCGGCCACCAGCAACTGCACCTATTCGTCCGCGCCGACGCCCAGGCGCCGCAGTTCCATCACGTGGGCCTGAACGTCGATGACTTCGACGCCGTCTACTGGCGCGCCCGTGAGCAGCGCCTTCGCGACGACAACGCGTTCTTCTCGGGGATGTACGAACTGCCGGACGGGTCGGCACAGATGTACCTCCGCGACCCCGCCGGCAACCTCGTCGAGGTCGACTGGCCCGACGCCTACACGCTCCACGCGCGCATCCGCGAAGAGCTGATCCCGTTGAGCGCAACCGTCCACCAGACCGGCGAAGCGCTGCGGGCAACGCTCTATCTCCATCGGCCCAAAGGAACAGCATGAACACAACCGAACACATCACCGACTCGTGTCCCGCGAACACCAACGCGCTGGTGCGGCACTTCGCTGACCTCCGCGACGGCACGCACGGCGGTGCCAGCTCGCGGACAGACAAACAGCATCTGTTCGCCGAGGCCGTCACACTGCTCGATCGCTACGCCCGCCAGGCACTCGACGAGATCAACACAGATCTACTGCTCGACACCGGCGAACTGTCCGCCACCGGGGTTCGTCGCTCAGCCATCCGTGGGCTCGACGCCGTCTGGACACTCGCGTGGCCACAGCAGCAGGCGGCCCGGATCGACCCGATCACCATCCGCGCCTACTTCGGCGGCGGATCCCCCCACCCCCACCTGCAGGGCGGCACCGTCGGCGACTGGCCCCTAAACGTGTTCGACGAGAACCAGGCGGCCGCCGAACTGGGCACGCTCCGCGCGATCGCGGCCGCCGAGATCCACAACCTGGTCTTCCAAACCGGCGGCGACTACCGAATCATCCCCGCCCTTCTGAACAGACCATCGACGTGAACCCAGACAGCGGGACGTCGCAGCCCCACAATCGAGTAGCTGGAGGAGAGGAACGCAATGACTGATATCTCGGGTAGCGACGTTCGCACCTGCACCGAGTACGAGGTCCAGGAGGTCGAGAAGGTGAACGGCACAGGCAAGCAGCCGGTCGTGTTCGTTCATGGCCTGTGGCTCTTGCCGAACAGCTGGGCTCCGTGGCGGGAGGTCTTCGAGGAGGCTGGATACGCGACCGCCGCCCCGGGCTGGCCGGACGACCCCGAGACCACCGAGGAGGCGCACGCGCACCCGGAGGTGTTCGCGAACAAGTCGATCGGCGAGATCGCCGACCACTACCAGGAGGTGATCGAGGCTCTCGACAAAAAGCCGGCGATCATCGGGCACTCGTTCGGCGGCCTGCTGACCGAGATTCTCGCTGGGCGCGGGCTCGCCGCCGTCTCGGTGCCGATCAGCCCGGCGCCATTCAGGGGCGTCCTCCCGCTGCCGTTCTCGGCATTGAAGTCCGGCTCGCCGGTGCTGCGCAACCCTGCCAACCGCAGTCGCGCGGTGCCGCTGAGCTATGACCAGTTCAAATACGGATTCGCGAACATGCTCGACGATGACGAGGCAAAGGCGCTCTACGAGAAGTACTCGGTTGCGGGCCCCGGCAAAGTCCT
>VAWT01000337.1 GCA_005883415.1 Actinomycetota bacterium
TCACATGCTCCCGGCCGGGCGCCGACCCGCCGACGCGAGCCGAGGTCGACGCCGTTCTTGCAGCCCGATGACTTTGCATGATGTGCGGCAACGGTTGGGCTCGGTCATGATGCTGCGCGACCGCGGTGAGCTCCGGACGGATGTCCGGCCGCTGCGGCTCGCCGTCGCGTATCACGCGCCCTGTCAGGGGTACGGCATCGGCATACGCGTGATCGCGGCGCGGGGCGATGGCGACCTTGCCGGCGCGGTCGACGATCTCGCGGCGCGGTTGCGATGACGGCCGGGGCGAGCATCGCGGCGCTGCCCCATGCCCTGCGTGACCGCGACGAGCTGACGCGGCACTTCGGGGGGCGTCGTCCGGCGGTCTTCCTCGACTACGACGGGACGCTGACTCCGATCGTGGACCGGCCGGAGGACGCGGTCATCTCGCAGAGCATGCGCGCGGCGGTTCGGGGCCTTGCGCAGCGCTGTCCGGTTTGCGTGGTGAGCGGCCGCGATCGTCGCGTCGTGCAGGACCTCATGGGGGTCGAGGATCTGATCGTCGCGGGGAGCCACGGTTTCGATATTTGGAGTCCGTCGGAGGGCACGTTGGAACATGAGGCGGGCGGCGGCTTTGAGGAGTTGATCGAGCGCGTGACGGAACGCGTGCGCGAGGAGGCCGGTCCGATCGAGGGCTCATTAGTCGAGCCCAAGAAGGCATCGGTTGCGCTGCACTACCGCCTGGTCGCCGCGACCGACCGGTCGGCCATAAAGCCGATCGTCGACCGTGTGCTGGCCGAGCATCCCGGTGAGCTCAAGGTCACACCCGGCAAGATGGTGTATGAGATCCAGCCGAAGCTCGAATGGGACAAGGGCAAGGCCGTGCTGTACCTGCTAAAGGCGCTCGGGCTGGACGGCGACGATGTTGCTCCGCTCTATCTGGGTGACGACATCACCGACGAGGACGCGTTCCGGGCGCTTTCTGGCAAGGGCATCGGCATCTTCGTCGGCCAGGCCGATGATCCGGAGATCGGGGGGCGCGGCACGTCCGCCGCGTTCGTGCTGGATTCGATCGAGGAGGTGCAACGATTTCTGGACACGCTGGCTCGGTGAGCGGCGAGCGCGCCGACCTGGCGGTCGTCTCCTACGAGGGTTTCGAGCCCGATGAGGAGGGCCTGCGCGAGGCCCTGACCTCGACCGGCAACGGCTACTTCTGCACGCGCGGC
>VAWT01000338.1 GCA_005883415.1 Actinomycetota bacterium
GTCGGCTGCTTCCGTGCTGGCCAAAGTGACCCGCGACCGGATCATGGTCGATCTGCACGCGGTAATGCCCTGGTACGGCTTCGGTGAACACAAGGGCTACTGCACGCCAGAGCACAATGCCTCCCTGCTGGCGCATGGCCCCTGTGCCGAACACCGCTTCAGCTACGTCAACGTGGTGCTGGCGGCGCGCGCATGCGGCCTGACCGTGCCCCCGCGGAGACGCACGAGCCTGCTCCCGGCGGGTTCTGGTCCAGAATGGAGAATTGCCGACTACGCGGCGGCACGAGCGGGAGGAGTCAGTACCCGATGAAGCGACCGACGCAGCACTCGATGGGTAACCCCCGATGAGTACCTCCTGGTTGAGTACCCCCCGGATGAGTAACCCCCGGATGAGCCCCCGATGAGCACTGAGGATCTCGAGAAGTACGAGAACGAGATGGAGCTGTCGCTCTATAAGGAGTACCGCGACGTCGTCGGGCAGTTCGCCTATGTCGTGGAGACCGAGCGACGCTTCTATCTGGCCAATGCGGTCGATGTGCAGGCTCGTAACGCCGAGGGCGAGGTGTACTTCGAGGTGCGCATGTCCGATGCCTGGGTCTGGGACATGTACCGGCCGGCCCGGTTCGTCAAAAACGTTCGGGTGCTCACATTCAAGGACGTCAACATCGAAGAGGTGGATAAACCAGACCTACGGCTGCCCGAGGGCTCCCCGTTCGACGGCTGATGGACCTGCCGCCCATCGCCCACGCACCATGACTGCGGCAGGACGGGCCAGGGTGGCTGTATCGCTCAGCGGATCACCGTCGACGAGGAGCAGATCGGCGTCATAACCCGCGCGGCCGGCCCTTGCAGCTGCCGAGCCCGCATACCTGCGCCGCGATGGACGTAGCCGACGCCAATGCCTGCGCGGGGCCGACTCCGCTAGCGACGAGCCCCGAGATCGCCGCGTGCAGGATGCCGTGTGGTTTCGCGGCAGTGATCCCACCGTCGGTGCCGGAGACGATACGCGCGCCGGCCCGGTGCATCCGCCCGATATGACTCCGCGCCGCTTCGGGCGTCAGGCCAAAACGCTGGGTGAAGGCCAATACCGTCGCTGGCGGTCTGACGTCGGTGATTCTGGCCAGGATGGTCGGGCATACCGCGATCTCGCGCTCGGTGAGACGTTGCAGCAGGCTGTCGTGGATATGCACGCCGGCGGGCGTCACGCAGTTGCAATGCTCGATCCCGTCGACACCGGCCTCAACCGCCTGCTCCACGGCGGGCAGCCCATGCGCGTGGGCGGTGACCGGTAACCCGGCTGCATGCGCTTCATCGACGAGCAGGCGAAGGTCGTCGTCGAAGAATTGGCAGGCCATCACGTCCGTGCCGGCGGTGAAGACGCCACCGCTCACCATGATCTTGACGACGTCCACGCGCCGCTCGGCCCGTTCTCGGATAGCGGCGCGTAGTTGCGCCACCCCCCGTGCCTCGCCTCCCATCTGCCAGCAGTGACCGCGGACGCTGGTGATCGGTGGTCCGGACGCGACGATAGTAGGGATTGGTTCGCCACCGCCGGCTGCGCGGTCCCGCCGCGCCACCACCGACCAGCGGCGATCACCGAGATCGCGGACTGTTGTCACCCCGGCCGCGAGATGGTGGCGCAGCGCCGTATCGATCACCTCAGCGAGTTCGTCGTCGGGGTAGCTGGCTAGCCGACCGAGCGCCCGGTCGCGACTGTCACCACCAAGGTGGACGTGGGTGTCGATCAGCCCGGGTAAGGCGGTGGCGTGCGGGAATTCCGCAACCTCGCAGGCGGATGGCAGCGGCGCGGCAGCGGGTTGCAAGCGAAGGATTAGTCCTTGGTCGATCACCAACGCGGTGCCAACCGGTAACAGATGCTCCCCGTCGAATGCGCGGCCTGCCTTGATCGCGAACATCCCGCTCTTCATCCCTTCAGCGCAGCAGCACCGGCAGCGCGGGCAGGCCGTTTCATCAGCACGCCCGACCGCCGGGCTGTGTGCTCGGCGGGAACCGGCAGCCGCGGCAACACGGTGGTGAACTGCCTGTCACGGCGTGGAAACGATGCACGGTCACCATCAACCCACCACCAACAGGCGACGAGGCCGCCCGTGGACGGAGGTCGACCATGAGTGGGTCATCAACGAGGGAATCCGAAACCATCTCCGTGCAGCGACCCTGTCCGTGCCGCACCGAGTCATTCCGATTCTGCCCCTGCTATTCGACGCGTACCTGGCAGCGTGGCGATCCGACAACGGACTTGCCGGCGGCGCCCGTCTGGCGGCCATCGCAGCACAACAACGTGAGCGACGCCGCGTGATTTCCGACCGGCTCCGGAACCAAACCAGGCCAGGACGCTGTCGATTCGGGTTACGCGTTCGCCAGCGGTCCACCTGGCCCTGGGTCTGGCCGGGGTGGCCGGATGGCAGCGACGAGGCCTTCGCGGATGGCCGCTGCGAGTGCAAGCGTCGCGAAGACCTGCGCCATCGCGATCTCACTGCGCTCTCCCTCGGTTATCCGCGCGGTCGTGTCGGCACGAGATAGGGCATCCAGCGTTTCCGTGACGAACAGCTCATAGCTCACGGCTGGCTATCGCACCGCGGGGCGGGCTGGTTACTGCGCGCGTTGA
>VAWT01000182.1 GCA_005883415.1 Actinomycetota bacterium
AGCGCCAGCGGACGACGCGCTTCGGCGTGACGGCCGAGCACCTGCAGCGACCGGCCCAGGCAGAACAGTGCGTAGTCGTTCGTCGGCGCGCGGTCGACGACCGCCTGAAATTCCTCCGACGCCTGCTCGTAGCGCTGGGCGCCGAACAGGGCCCGTCCTAGCGCCTCCCGAATGGATGTCTTGTCCGGCGCCAAGTCGCGCGCGCGTGACAAGGGAATGGCGGCCTGATGATTGTGCCCCGCCTCCAGCAGCTCGGTCCCGCGGATGAAGAGCTCGTATACGTCGTCCATCGCTCCCAGTTTAGGGCTGCTCGGACATGCCCGACGCTCCGGCTCGGGCGCGCTCAGAGGGGCGCCCGGTTGGAGCCGTCGAAGGGCGCCGGGAGGCAGGCCCGAAACCCGGGCCTAGCCGCTCGGGCGACGCCCGAATCCGGGCCGGGGCGGCAGCGCCCATAGGGCGCGCAGCCGTCCGGTGGCACCGAGCCCCGCCGCCAGCTCGCCCCGCACCGCCCTTCGGTCCGCGGTGGACGGCAGCTCGGGCGTACCGGCGAAGCGGGCGAGGCGCAGCGCCCGCACGTACCGCACCGCCGCGGCGGAGGACCGGAAGCGATGCTCGAGCGCGCGCAGCGTCGCGCCCCGCGACAGCGGGCGGCCGCAGCGGTGGAACGCTCGCTCGAGCTCTAGCACCAGCCGGTCGGCGCTGGGCGGCGACCCCCGGCGGATCAGCGCGATCAGCAACCCGACGGCGACGAGTCCCGCCGCCACGAGCCCCGCGATCAACCCGAGCGGCAGGCCATCGCCCGCGGCCCCGTGATGGGCGGGACCTCCCGCGGTTGGCGTCCGCCCCTCACTCCTAATGCCGGGTCGCGGGGTGAGCAGGCCGTTGGCGCCCTGCCCCTCGACGGGCAGCAATGACGTCCGCCCGCCCTTAGCCGGGGCCGCGCCGGGGGTGGGGTCGAACCTAACCCATCCGTAGCCCGGGAAATAGGCCTCGACCCAGGCATGGGCGTCCAGATCGGAGATCACATATTGGTGCTTGGACGAGTCGTAATCGCCGCTCGTGAAGCCGGTGGCCACCCGCGCCGGCACGCCGCCCATCCGCAACAGCAGCGTCATGGCCCCCGCGAACTGCTGGCAGTAGCCGCGCCGGGCGGAGAAAAGAAAGCTCTCCAGCGGGTAGGTCGCTGCCGGCGGGCTCTGGTCGTACGCGAAGCCGTTCCGCGGCGACAGGTAGCGCTCGATGCTCCGAGCGAACGCATACGGCGTGGGAGCAGCGGCAGCAAGCCGCTGCGCCAGCTGGTAGGCACGCGGGTACGGGGAGTCCTGAAGCAGCTGAAGACCGCTGACGTCGTAGGGCCCGATCACGTTTGAGATGGGCCCGGACGAATGAAACGGCGGAAACTCCACCTCCGGCAGGCTGCCGATCGTGAGGCCGCCAGTCGGCACGTCGATCGTCAGCTCGTCAGCCACCGCCGTCGACGGGTAGTCGGCTCCGGCGACCGCTAGCTCCGCGCCGGTGGGGTGCGGCGAGTACACGGACACCGTGTAGGAATCACCGGGGCCGAGCGGCGTGCCGGCGGTCCACGTGCCGGCGCTGGCGCCGGGAGAGACTCCTTCGCCGACGTGCTGTGGGCTGGAGGCGAACCCGGCGGCGATCACGTCTGTCGTCCTCACGGCCCGGAGCGTCACCTGCACGGTCTGACTGAACCGCCTCAGCTCCGGGGCGGCCGGAGCGGGGATCTGCGATCCCAATAGTCCCGACCCCCTGGCAAATCCCGTTCCGTTGAAGACGTCGAGGTTCTCCGCCTTCCAATAGTCTGGGTAGCTCGCCTTGACGTCGAGCACCTCCCGGCCTACCTGGGGCCAGTTGAGCGGCCCGTAATGCTGGGTCCAGTCGAACGTGTCAACGTGGGTCGGCGCGAGGGATCTCGTCAGACCGTTGTAGTTGAGCCAGGGCTGGCGTTGGTCCAAGCGCGGGGCGAGCACGATTCCGCACAGGCCGGCAAGTCCGGCGAGCGCCATCGCGCCGGCCGAGCTCGGGGCCGTAGCCCGCTCGCTCCACATGAACGCGAGCAGGAGCGCGAACAGGATGACCCCCTGCAAGTAGGGCAGCCTTGGGCGGACGATCGTCGAGGGGATGACGGCCAGCGCGATCAGCGCCGTCGCCGAAGCCCCGCGTCGGAGGTCACCGATCGCATGCGAGGAGAACGCAAGCAGCAGCGCCGCGTCCAGCAGCAGGACGCCCGCGCCGAGCACCATCACCAGGCGGATCCACGCGTTGATGCCCAGATACGGCATCAGCGAGTCCGGGAGGGCCCCCAGGCCCTGCCGGATGCCCTCCGCGATTGCCCCTATCCGGAGATGAAACACCCATCCCAATGGGACCCCGCAAATCATCAGCATGACCAGGAACGCGCAGACCGCGGCCACGATCGCCAACGGACGACTGCGCTTGTCGAGCTTTGGCCCCGCCCCCACGATCACCACGGCGAGCGCCAGCAGACCGAACAGCCTCGCGCCCGGCGCCGGCCGCTCGAGCGTCGCCCAGCGAAGCACTCCGTACACGGCCAGAGCGGAGAACGTGACCAGCCGGGCTACTGGTCGCTCGATGCGCTCCGCGCGCCCTCGCTCCGAGCGCCCCAGCGTCCCGCGCCCGCCCTTCGGGCGTCGCCCGCCGTGGATCGCGATGTCAGCGCCGACAGCGCTCACGCGGCCGCGCTCCGCTGCGCCGAAACAGGGTCCCTCCTGCGGGCGCCGACCACGAACCCGCGGCACCCCGACACCGTGAAGCTGGCCCTCGCGTCGGTGACCGGCGCGATCGCCGCCGGCAGCACCAGTACGGCCGAGCTCGCGTTCCGCGTCTCCCTACCCACGGCCGCCGGAAGGCGCTCCAGCGGCTGCGCCGTCACGTAAAGGAGCGGTCCCAGCGCCGCCCGCAGGGCCGCCGGTGAGGGCGCACGAGCCTCCGGCCCACCCTCGACCAGGGCGAGGCGCGCGTGGGCCGCGGGCCAGGAGGCGAGGTCGGCCTCCACGGCCAGCGCGCGCCTTGAGCCCGGAAGCAAGAGCTTGCAGCCGCCGGTGCGCGCCAACTCGAGCGTCAGCGAGGCCGCCGCCCTCACAGCCGTGTCGAGATGCTCGTCTGGGCCTGTTCCCCGGGCGTCCAGCACCACCAGCGGCAGCATGTCGCCCTCGACCCTCAACCGCCGCTCCAGCAGCCCAGCTCCGCGCGCCAGCGCCGGCCAATGGATCCGCGACGCCGGCGTGCCGAGCCTATACGGGCGGAGCCCGTCAACCTCAACCGCGGCGAGCAGATCGGCGCGGGCGCGAGAGGCCGGCGTAGACGCCGCCTCTCCCCCGTTGCGAGTCCACTTCACGGCCTCCGTCCGGGGCAGCACCAGAACGTCCTGCGCGGGTCCCGAGCCAGTGCGGGCGTACTCCGCCAACTCGAGCGGGTCGCGGACGACGAGCGAAGGCGGCGGGAGCTGCCGGCGGCCGCGGCGATCGAACCGTGCCAGCACCCTGATCGTGGACCGGCGCCCGCGCGGAAGGCGCACCACGCGGCCAGCCAGAGGCTCCAAGACGTCGCCTCCCGGCGGCCGGAGCAGGCCGGTCCGCAGCCTGAGCGTCGCCTCCAGCGGCTCGTCCTCGACCACGCGCTCTTGCTCCATACGCCGTTCCACCGTCGCTCCGAGCCCCGATAGCCACACCCATCCCGGCGCCAGCGCGCCGAGGAGGGCGAAGGCCACCCCTGGGACGAACAAGGGCGCTGAGGCGAACAGCAGGCCCATCAGGATGAGTGCCCCGCCGGCCGCGGAGCACCCGGCGGCGCGTGTGACGCGGATTGCGCTTCGCCGGCCGACGCTCATCAAAGCGCCCGCACCGAGGAGACCGCGTCGGCGATCACCTCGCGGGCCGCCGTGCGAGTGCATTCGGGCGCCAGTACCAGCCGGTGGGCGAGAACCGGTTCGGCCAGCCCTTGGACGTCGTCGGGTAGGGCGTGGTCGCGCCCTTGCATCATGGCCTGAGCCTTCGCCGCGCGCAGCAGCATCAGCCCGGCTCGGGGACTGGCCCCGAGGTCGACGCGCGGATCTTCGCGCGTGCGCCACAGGAGCCGCACTACGTAATCGCGAAGCGGCTCGGCGGCCCGGACGCGGGCGGCGGCGTCCTGTACCGCGAGCACGTCGCCGGCTCCGACCACCGGCTCGAGCGTCGCCACGCGATCTCCAGACTCGTGGTCCGCCAGCATCCCCGCCTCGTCGCGCGGCGCCGGGTAGCCAAGCGAGACGCGGATCATGAAACGGTCGACCTGGGCCTCGGGCAGCGGGTAGGTCCCCTCGTACTCGATCGGATTCTGAGTCGCCAGCACGATGAACGGGCGGGCGAGCTCGTGCGTATGCACGTCGACGGTCACGGATCGCTCCTGCATGCACTCCAGCAGTCCTGACTGCGTTTTGGGCGAGGCCCGGTTGATCTCGTCGACCAGCACGACGTTGGCGAACACCGGCCCGGGGCGGAACTCGAAGCGCTGCTCGCGCTGGTCGTAGACGTTTGTGCCGACCACGTCCGCCGGCAGCAGGTCGGCGGTGCACTGGATGCGCGCGAACTGGCAGTCGATCGAGCGCGCCAAGGCCCGCGCCAGCGCCGTCTTGCCGACCCCCGGGTAGTCCTCGACCAGGACGTGGCCCTCGGCGAACAGGGCGACCAGGACATGGTTCAGCGTCTCGGGACGGATCTGGACTGCCTGAGAGACGTTGTCCGCCAACCGCCGCCCGACAGCGGCGAACGCCTCACACTCGTGCGGCGCTACGGGTGCCTGCTCCGGAGGCTCCATCGCTTCCCTCCCCTCGGTCGTCCGTGCCGCGCTCCGCCCGCAGTCGCTCCACATCGTCAAGGACCGCCCGGGCGATCAGGTCCTTCCCCGCCCGTGGCACGCTGCGTTGGGTGCCGTCGGCGGAGACGATCGTGACTTCGTTCTCGTCGGAGTCAAATCCCACTCCCGGCTTGGAGATGTCGTTCACCACCAGCACGTCGAGGTGCTTGCGCTCAAGCTTCTCCAGACCGTAGGAGACCGCGCCCTCGCCGTGCTCCGCCGCGAATCCCACCAGGATCTGGTCGGAGCGCTTCCGCGCCCCCAGTCCGGATAGCACGTCCTCGGTCGGCTCGAGCTCAATTGGCGCCGGGACCCCCGCCTCCTTCTTCAGCTTGTCGTGCGCCGGGGATGCGGGCCTGAAGTCCGCCACCGCCGCGGCCATCAGCAGCACGTCGCAGACGTCGAACTCCTCATCACACGCCTGCGCAAGCTCGGCGGCCGTGCCCACCTCGATGACTCGGGTTCCCGGCGGCGGCGCCAGGCCGGTATTGGCCGCCACCAGCGTCACCGCTGCCCCGCGCATCGCCGCCTCCGATGCCAGAGCGAATCCCATCCGCCCCGAAGAGCGGTTGCCCATGTAGCGCACGCTGTCGATCGGCTCCCGCGTCCCGCCGGCCGTGACCAGTACCCGCAGCCCCGCCCACGAGCCACGGCGAGCCGCGAGCAGGGCCTCGGTGACGGCCAGCAGCTCCGCCGGGTCCGGCAGCCTGCCGACGCCATGCTCGCCGTGGGAAGCGAGCTCGCCCTCGCCCGGCGGGACGATCGTCACGCCCCGAGCCTTCAATGCCTCCAGGTTGGCCTGCGTCGCCGGGTGGACGTACATCCGTTCGTTCATGGCCGGAGCCACCGCCACCGGGCATGGAGCCGCCAGTGCGGCTGCGGTCAGCAGGTTGTCGGCGTGGCCACCGGTCAGCTTGGCGATCGTGTTCGCGCTCGCGGGCGCGATCAGGTAGACGTCCGCCCGCTCGACCAGCGCGAGGTGGCTGATGGGGGAACGCTCGGGCAGCGGCTCGCCCGGGTAGGACCCCCTAAGCGGGTCGGGCTCAAATTCACTCGTCAGCACCTGCGCGCCGGTGATGGCCTCAAACGATGCCGTCCCCACAAAGCGGATGCTGGCCTCGGTCTGGATGACACGCACGGCATGGCCGTGCCTTACCGCCAGCCTTGTCGTCTCCAGCGCCTTGTAGGCCGCAATCCCGCCGCTCACGCCGAGGAGCAGTCGGGCCATCGTCGCGCGATCCCGGCTCCTACCGGTAGTTGTACTTGAGCTTGCCCTGAGCGACCTCTTCGAGCGCGATCGTCAGGTAGTTCTTGGAGTGCGTGTC
Organism: Actinomycetota bacterium; assembly: GCA_005883415.1. GTDB lineage: Bacteria > Actinomycetota > Thermoleophilia > Solirubrobacterales > Solirubrobacteraceae > Palsa-465. The sequence goes on from VAWT01000182.1 coordinate 6,195, forward strand.
CACCATCGGGGGAGGGAACTCGTCGAACGTGCCCTCGCCCAGGTTGTGGTAGTAGGAGTTGATCTGCCGCGCGCGCTTGGCGGCGACGATCACGCTTGCGTAATCGGAGTCGACGTGCTCGAGGAGCTTGTCTATGCGGGGAGAGATCATCGATCCACAGGGTAGCGAGATGCCGCCGCCGCGTTCCCGGTGGGGCGGGCGTGGCAGGCGGCCGAGGTTAGACGTCCTTGATCTGTGCGACGAGTGCGGCCGCCTCGGCCTCGATGTCGGCGGCTATCCCCGCCACGTCCTCGAGGAGGGTGGGATCCGCCACCAGGCCGAAGTTGAGCGAGTCGCAGAGGGATACCACCGCGATCCGCAATGCGTGTTGCTCACGGATCTCCGCAAGCGAATACAGCTCGTTCACTCGGGCTCCGAGCACGCGACACGGCCGCCGCGGCCCCACGACGTTGGAGACGTTCAAGGCAAACGACCGCGGATGGGCAAGCGCCCGCTCGGCGAATTCCCTGAGCGGCGGGACCTTTGCCAGCTCGCGCATTAGATCGTCGAGTAGCTGGGCGTCGTGACCGTCCTTACGAGTTCGGGTCGCGCGGTGAATCGCGGCGAGACGTGTCAACGGCTCCGCCGGCCCGACCGGCAGGTCGAGGCAGAAGAACGAGTCGCGGTTTCCCGGTTCGGCGCCCTGCCCGCCGACATCCGTTGCCGCGGCGTGCAGACTGACGGGCACCTTGACCCGGACCGCTTCGAAATGACCGTGGTGGTCCTGGAGCCAGCGGTGGAGCCCT
>VAWT01000339.1:0-2725 GCA_005883415.1 Actinomycetota bacterium
CGCTTCGACCCGCTACCGACGGTGCGGGGACCGGCCGCCGATGTGCCGCCGCCGACCCGCGGCATCCTCGCCACCTCCGGCGTGCGCGCCGCGCGCGGCTCGGTCGTCCGCGTGATCGGGACCGCGTGCGGCCTCGGAATCGAAGGCACCGGCTGGGCGGCCGGGCACAACCTCGTCGTCACCAACGCGCACGTCGTCGCCGGGGAGACCGACACGACAGTGCAAATGGGCGGCCGCTCACCGGGGCTGCGGGCCCGGGCGCTGGCGTTCGACCCACACGATGACGTCGCCGTGCTGCTCGTGCCCGACCTAGGTGCGCCCGGCTTGCAGCTGGCCGCCAACCCGCGCCCGGGGACCTCGGCGGCGATCCTCGGCTACCCGCTCGACGGGCCGTTCGACGAGGAACCGGGCCGGCTCGGTCACACGCAGCGCGTCAACACCGAGGACGCATACGGCAACGGTCCGGTCGTGCGCGAGATCTCCTCGCTGCTGGGTCGGGTGCGTCCCGGTAACAGCGGCGGCCCGATGGTCGACGCGGGCGGCCACGTACTCGCCACCGTGTTCGCCGCCATCACCGGCGGTAGCAGCGAGGCCGGGCGCGGCGGGTTCGCCGTCCCCAACTCGCTGGTAGCGGCGCAGCTGCGTCTGGCCGAGACGCGTCAGACGGTGGTCAGCACGGGCCCGTGCGCCAGCTAGGCGTGAGATGGAAGCGGCGGACGTCACACGCGCCGTGCCCTCTCCACGCGTGTGACGCCCGTAGCCATCCCTCCGTCCGGGCGGCCCCAACGACCGCTCAGACTGCAAACGCGAGGGCGGGCGATGGTCTGCACATCGCCCGCCCTATGAGCGTTTTAGTGCCCCCCGACGTCCTCGGCCATCTGATGCACCGTGTCCAGCTCCAATGCCCCGAGGAGCTGGGGGTGATGATGAGCGAGGTGTCGCTGAACCGACTCGAACAGCTCTTGCTCGGACTCTCCTGCGAGTTGCGCCCCGCACTCGCAGTAAGCGATCCGACGATGTCTGTTCGCGATCCTGGTCACTTGGCCTTGGTCGATTCGGTCTAGCTTCACCTCGTGCGCCCCACCGAGCGCGTCGGTTTGTGAGACCCCGGTGTCCACGGTCAGGAAGATGGCGCGTGGCCGTTGTCGATACGTTTCCAGATCGTTGCCGGTGGCAGGAACCGTCGGATCCGTAAGCGAACGAACCCGTATCCAGCTCTGCGGGCGCTTGTCCGTTGAAATCGACGGGGTTCAGTTGGCTGGGGGTCTCCGCGGCAAACAGGTGCCGCTGCTGCTGGCCTATCTGCTGCTGAACCGCGCTCGGCCGATCGGCCGAGAGGAGCTGATCGGCGCGCTCTGGCCCGACCAGGCGCCGGTGTCACAGGACGCGGCGCTCCGGACGCTGCTCTCGCGGCTTCGCTCGACGCTCGGCGCTGGGCGGTTGATCGGACGGGATGAGCTGGCGCTCGAGCTCCCCGATCCGGTGTGGATCGACCTCGAAGCCGCGGCGCTGGAAGTGGAGCGTGCCGAGCAGGCGCTCGACACCGGCGACGCCCGCGGCGCCTGGGCCTCGGCGCAGGTGCCGCTCAACATCGCCAGCCGTGGCCTGCTCCCGGGCGCCCAGGCGATGTGGCTCGAGGCGCGCCGCCGTGAGCTTGAAGAGGTGCGCCTGCAGGCGCTCGAGGTGATCGGTCGCGCCGGCCTGCGCCTGGGCGGTTCGCAGCTGAGCTCGGTGGAACGCGCGGCGCGGACGCTGATCGAATCAGAGCCCTACCGGGAATCCGGCTATGTCCTGCTGATGGAGGCGCTGGCCGCCGAGGGCAACGTGGCCGAGGCCGTGCGGGTCTTCGAGCGCGTGCGCACGCTGTTGCGTGATGAGCTCGGCACCACTCCCTCGCCGGAGACGATCGCCGCGCACGAGCGGCTGCTGCACCCGGGAGCCCGGGGTGCCGGGGCCCGCGGCGCCGCCGGAGCCGGGGCGGGCGCAGGAGGGGCTGGCGGCACTGGCGCCGGTGCGGCGGGCGACCACGGTGCCGAGGATCCCCAGTCCGCGCCCGGGATCCCGCTCCCGGCCGAGCTGATGGCGCGCGGCGCTCCGGCCATGGTGGGCCGGATCGAGGAGCTCGAGCACCTGGAACGGCTCTGGCAGCAGGCGGGGGCGAACTCTTCGACGTCCTCCTACGTTGCCCAGGGCGATGGCCGCCGCGTCGTGCTGCTGACCGGCGACCCAGGTATCGGCAAGACGCGGCTCGTGGCCGAGATCGCCCGGCGCGCCCACGACGACGGTGCTTTCGTGCTCGCCGGCCGATCGCCCGAGGAGGCGCTCGTCCCCTACCAGCCTTTCGTCGAGGCGCTGCGCCACTACTTCATGAGCGCCTCGGCGCGTCAGCTGCGGGCCAGCGCGCGCGAGTACGGCTCCGAGCTGGCCCGGCTCGTTCCCGAGCTGCGCCGGCGCGCGCCCGAGCTGCCGGCGCCGGTCGAGGGCGAGCCTGAGACCGAGCGCTACCGGCTGTTCGAGGCCGTGGCCGGCCTGCTGACCGAGATCTCCTCTACGGCGCCGGTCCTGCTCGTGCTCGACGACCTGCAATGGGCCGACCGGCCGACGCTGCTGCTGCTCCGCCACATTGCACGAGCGCCCGACCAGGGCCGAGTGCTCGTGCTCGGCGCCTATCGCGCCACCGAGGCCCACATCAACGGATTCGCTAGCGCGCTGGTCGAGCTGCGGC
>VAWT01000339.1:2752-4135 GCA_005883415.1 Actinomycetota bacterium
GCGGAGGCGGGCGTCCAGACCGACCAGGCCGGTGCTGCCGTGCTTCAGCACTTCGGGCTGCCCGAGGGCGTCAAGGACGTGATCGCCCGGCGGCTCACCCGCCTGGGAGGCGATGCGCTTGAGTGGCTACGCGTGGCCGCCGTCATCGGGCGCGATTTCGACGCCACACTGCTCGAAAACGTCGTCTCGCTCGGCGAGGACGAGTTCCTGAATGCGCTCGACGAGGCGATCGCGGCGGGCCTCGTGGTCGAGTCGCCCGCCCGGCCGGGCCGTTACAGCTTCTCGCACGCGCTGATCCGGGAGACGCTGTACGAAGGGATGTCGGCGCCGCGGCGCGCCCGCACGCACCGCCGCGTCGGGGAGGCGCTCGAGGCCGATCGCCGCCAGGACCGATACCTGACCGCGCTTGCCCTGCACTTCACGCGCGCGGCCTCAACGCAGGACGCCGACAAGGCGATCCAGTACGCCACCCGCGCCGGCGAGCAGGCAACCTCGATGCTGGCCCACGAGGAGGCGGCCGAGCACTATGCGCGCGCACTCGAGGTGCTCGAGCGCTTCGCTCCCGACGAGGACGCCCAGCGCCTGGAGCTGTTGATCCGCCTCGGCGAGGCCACGGTCCGCGCCGGCGAGCGTCCACACGCCTTTGAGACGCTCCGCGAAGCTGCCGCGCTGGCCATCCGGCTCGGCGACACCGCCAGCCTGGCGCGGTCGGCGATCGGCGCCTCGCGCCGCTACATCCAGGCGCCCGGCGTGGTCGATCACGAGCTGATCGCCCTGCTCGAGCGGGCGCTCGAGCTCACAACCGGGGACCGCACGGTGACCCGTGTGGCGCTGCTCTCGCGCCTGTGCGGCGCGCTCTACTACTCCGACATGCGAGAGCGCATGACCGACCTGGCCGCGGAGGCGACCACGCTGGCCGACGAGCTCGACGATCCACAAGCCAAAGCGCTCGCCGCGGCGGCCCGGCGGCGCGCCTACTGGCATCCCTCGCAGCTCGAGCAGCGCCTGTCCGACGCCACCGAGCTGCTGACGCGCGGCCGGGAGGCCGGCGATCTGGAGCTGACGCCGCAAGGTCACGCCTGGCTGGTCGTCGACCTGCTCGAGCAGGGCAATCCGGACGCCGTCGACGCCCAGATCGATGCGTTCTGCGACGGGGCGGACCTGCTCCGTCAGCCGCTGTTCCTCTGGCAGGCCGCGGTGTGGCGCGCGATGCGGGCGCTGCTCGCCGGCGAGCTCGAGCGGGCCGACGTGCTGGCCGCCCAGGCACTCGAGGCGGGATCCAAGGGCGAGGCGGTCACCGCGCCCCAGTACTACGCGATCCAGCTGCTGGCGCTGCGCCGGGAGCAGGGCCGGATCATCGAGCTGGAGGCGCCCGCTCGCGAG
>VAWT01000247.1 GCA_005883415.1 Actinomycetota bacterium
CTGGAGGAAGAGGTGGTGCTAACTCCGAGCCGGAGGCAACTGCGTCGTCGTGAGGCGGGGTGGGAAGGAAGCCCGAGGCGTACCCCTGCACCGAGGAACACGAATCGCGTAGAAGGCGGGGCGATCTGGGTGAGCCTGCTCAAGAAGGTAAAGCCCGTCACCATCAATAGGGTCGTTGCGTAGACGCGGCGGGCTGTCGACGGCACGTGAAAACTGACCCCGGCGTGGCATCCGAATTTTGACCCCCTCTCCGATGAGCCTGGCTCGCACCGTCGAGCTGGGGAGGGATGAAGAGGGGTGTTGCCTGTGGAGGATTGGGCGGAGATTCGCCGGTTGCACCGGGCGGAGGGGTTGCCGATCAAGGAGATCGTCCGGGTGTTGGGGGTGTCACGGAACACGGTGCGGGCGGCGTTGGCCTCGGATGCGCCGCCGAAGTATGAGCGGGCATCGAAGGGCTCGATCGTGGATGCGGTGGAGCCGCGGATTCGTGAGTTGCTGGCGGTGTATCCCACGATGCCGGCCACGGTGATCGCGGAGCGGATCGGCTGGTCGCGCTCGATTCGGGTGCTCTCGTCGCGGGTGGCGGAGTTGCGGCCGGTGTATCTGCCGCCGGACCCGGCCTCACGCACGAGCTATGTGGCTGGGGAGATCGCGCAGTGCGATGTGTGGTTTCCGCCGATCGAGTTGCCGGTGGGGTTCGGGCAGACCCGCACGGCCAAGCAGTTGCCGGTGCTCACGATGGTGTTGGGGTATTCGCGCTGGCTGTTGGCGATGTTGTTGCCCTCCCGGCAGGCGGAGGATTTGTTCGCCGGCTGGTGGCGGCTGATCCAGCGCCTGGGTGCGGTGCCGCGGGTGCTGGTGTGGGATGGGGAGGGCGCGATCGGGCGCTGGCGCGGCGGGCGCAGCGAGCTGACCACCGATTGCCAGGCGTTTCGCGGCACGCTGGGCGCCAAGGTGGTGATCTGCCGGCCAGCGGACCCGGAGGCCAAGGGCATCATCGAGCGGGCCCATGACTACCTGGAACGCTCGTTTCTGCCCGGCCGCAGCTTCGCCGGGCCGGTGGAGTTCAACACCCAGCTCACCGACTGGCTGGCCGTGGCCAACACCCGGCCGCGGCGGGTGTTGGGCTGTGCGGCGGCCGATCGGATCACTGCGGATACCCAAGCCATGCTCACGCTGCCGCCGGTCGCGCCGGCGACGGGGTGGCGGGCCTCGCTCCGACTGCCTCGCGATCACTACATCCGCCTGGATAGCAACGACTACTCGGTGCACCCGGCTGTGATTGGCCGGCGGATCGAGGTCATCGCGGACCTGGACCGGGTCCGGGCGCTGTGTGAGGGCAAGCTCGTCGCCGACCACGAGCGGATCTGGGCGGCCCATCAGACGATCTCCGACCCCACCCATGTCGAGGCCGCGAAAGCGCTGCGCCGCACCAGGATCAGCCTGCTGCGCCCGGCTCCGGAGCCGGAGGTGCAGCTGCGTTGCCTGGATGACTACGACACCGCGCTGGGCGTGAGCACCGGCGAAGGCGGGGTGGCCTGATGAGCACTAAGACCGCAGCCAAGACCAGCCGGGACTTCGCCGCCGAGGTCGCATTTTTGACCCGTGCGCTCAAGGCCCCGACGCTGCGCGAGTCCGTCGCAAGGCTAGCCGAGCGGGCTCGCGCGGAGTCCTGGACACACGAGGAGTACCTGGTGGCTTGCCTGCAACGGGAAGTCTCCGCCCGGGAGTCCCACGGCGGGGAAGGCCGCATCCGGGCCGCCCGCTTCCCCGCCCGCAAGAGCTTGGAGGAATTCGACTTCGACCACGCCCGCGGGCTCAAACGCGAGGTCATCGCGCATCTGGGCACTTTGGACTTCGTCACCGGCCGGGAGAACGTGGTCTTCCTCGGCCCACCCGGCACCGGCAAAACCCACCTCGCCATCGGGCTGGCCATCCGAGCCTGCCAGGCCGGACACCGGGTGGGCTTCGCCACCGCCGCCGCGTGGGTCGCCCGTCTCGCCGAGGCCCACCACAACGGCCGGCTGCAGGCCGAACTGACCAAGCTCGCCCGCATCCCCCTGCTCGTGGTCGACGAGGTCGGCTACATCCCCTTCGAAGCCGAGGCCGCCAACCTGTTCTTCCAGCTGGTCTCCTCTCGCTACGAACGGGCCAGCCTGATCGTCACCAGCAACAAGGTCTTCGGCCGCTGGGGCGAGGTCTTCGGCGACGACGTGGTCGCCGCCGCCATGATCGACCGCCTCGTCCACCACGCCGAAGTGATCTCCCTCAAGGGAGACAGCTACCGGCTCAAAGACCGCGACCTCGGCCGCGTCCCACCCGCCGGCACAACCGACGAATAGAAGATCAACAACATGGTGGGGGGTCAAAATTCAGTTGCCGAAAAGGGGTCAAGATTCACGTGCCGTTGACAGTCGGGTGAAGCTGGGGGCAGCCTGACCCGGGAGACGCCGGGAAGGGTGGGAGCAGCCCTGACAACGCCGGGACGGGTCGGCACTGCCAGACGACGCGGGTTCGGTTAGCGAGACGGGAAGGTGTACGCGAGAAATCAGGGTCCGACGCCCCTTAACGGCCCACCAGCTCAAATCTGGTGGATATGGGCTGGGCGCGGCGCGCACCCACCGCTTCGGTGATGGTGGGGAACTCTTGGTCCTGATGTGATCACCGGCCAGGAG
>VAWT01000248.1 GCA_005883415.1 Actinomycetota bacterium
ATTCAACGGGCCCAGCCACTTCGGCTTCTTGATCGACGGCGACCTGGTCTCACGGATGACGATCAGGGTCTAATCGCCCCGAAATCGGTCACCGTCGCGCCGTTGAGCCGAGCCGATCAGGCTCACGCCGCTAGCACAGAAGTCCGGAGCGCGGGCACGAGGACGACTGCTACTCCTCCGGGAGCGGTAGGCGGCACCGCCGGTGAACCGCTTGCGACCTAGGACGAAACCAGCAGACCGCCCGTCGGTCTGGTCGATGACTCCTCCGCAAGCCGGAACGGAACCCGTTGACGCGGGCCGCTTACATCCGCGCACGCATAGGACCTCCTTTGCTCTCGCCGCGGTACTCCGCGTCGCCGGGCCCAGAGACCCGGGTTGCGCGGGATCCGCGACTCTTGCGGTGGACCGGCTTCAAGCTACGGCTTCTCGTGCGAGCGTGGAGCCGGCCGTTTCTTACGTCAGCTCGCGATCGCCAGCAACACGCGCTTGTGCGTCCCGGCGTCGACTCGATCGTGTGCTTCGGCGATGCGGTCCAGCGGCAAGGGATCGTCGCTCGGGATCGAGAGAGCTCCGTCGCGCGCTGCGGTGGTGAGATCGATGGCAGCTTGACGTTTCGTCGCCGGGGGGAAGTCGTCGCTGCCGAGGAGTCGGATCGTAAGGTTGGCAAACAGCATGGGCCAGAACGGGAGCTCGGGCCGGTCGCGGCGCGTGGCATACGCGGCGATGACGCCATCGGGAGCCGCGACGGCGGCATCCAGGTCTGCGTTCTCGGAGAACGCCACTTCGATGATGCGGTGCACGCCCTCGGGAGCGTGCTGACGGATCGCCTCCGCGGGCTGCGCTTGGTTCAGCGCTACGGCGTGCGTGACGGCTGCGCCGACCTGTTCGAGGTCGCTCTTGTGCGTGACTGTTCCGATGACTGTCGCGCCGCCCCAGCGTGCAAGCTGCGCGGCGATCGAGCCGACGGCGCCGAGCACGCCCTGGATCAGGATCGTCTTGCCCGCGACGGGGCCGTCGCCGAAGATCGCTCGGTGCGCGGTGATCCCGGGGATCCCGAGGCACGCACCGAGCTCGTCGCTGACCTCATCAGGGAGCGCCACGGCCTGCTCGGCGGGCACGACAGTTCGCTCCGCGGCCGTCCCGAACGGGCGGTATGACTGCGCGCCGTACACCCAGACGCGTTGGCCGATGCGGCTCGGGTCCACGCCTTGCCCGACGGCGTCGATGACACCGGAACCATCGCTGTGCGGAACGATCCGCGGGAACGGGATTCCGGATCCGGTCCAGTTCCCGCGTTTCTTCGTATCGCCGGGGTTCACGCCCGAGAGGGCGACCCGGACGCGCACCTCGCCGGGGCTGAGTTCGGGCTCGGCCATCGCTCCGACCTGCAGGACCTCTGCCGCCGGTCCCGGCCGTTCGTACCAAGCTGCGCGCATCACTGGACGCTAGCCGTTGTGCAAGCCGACCGACTCGACGACCTCGCTGGCGCGTTCATCGGCTGGGGGCTGTGGTTCTCAGCCGAACGTGCAGTCGACGGTGACTTTGTCCAGAGCGCTCTTGAGAGCGGCGAGATCCTGATCATCGAGCTTTGCGACGAACAACTCCGTGACGCCGCGCACGTGAACCGGAGCGGTCTCGGTGAGGCGGGTCATACCGGCGTCGGTGAGTGCGACCACGACGCCCCGCCCGTCGGTGCCGGCGGTGTCCCGACGGACGAGACCTTCGTCGACTAGCCGGGCCACGCGGCGGGTCATGCCCGAGCGCGAGATCAGCGCCCGCGCCGCAAGCTCTGTCATGCGCAGCTCGCCACCGGCAACTGATAGCTGGGCGAGCACGTCGAAGCCGGCCAGGGCCAGGCCGGTCTCCCTCTCGAGATCGATCGCGAGCTGGCGCATCAGCGTGGCGTGGGCTTGGAGCAGCGAGTGCCAGGCCTCCATGCCGCGGCCTCCCGGCAGCTGGTTCGTCTTGAGGGGGTCCAAGAGATTGGAGACGTGGCGTTGCGGATCTACTTGCACGTGCAAGCAGCCTAAGCTATTCTGCTTGCAAGCGCAAATATATCGTCGGGAAGGAAACTAGATGAGCAGCGGACTCCAAGCGGACCTCGATCGGATACCAAGCCAGCGATTTGCGGCCGTGGCGGACGAGGCCCGCGTGACGCGGACCGCTGCCGCCCTGGAGGCGAACGGATTCAGCGTGCTCCACGCCACCAGCGCCGAGGAGGCGAAGCGGATCGTGCTGGGTCTGATCCCGGCCGGATCCCAGGTCCATCAGGGTGCCTCGCAGTCGCTCGAGGCGTCCGGCATTGCCGAAGAGATCGAGCGGTCCGGTCGCTACGAGCCTCTCCGCCCACGTATGTTCAGCATGGACCGCGAGACGCAAGCCGACGAGATTCGCCGCCTGACATCGTCACCGGACGTGATGCTGGGCAGCGTCCACGCGGTGACTGAGACCGGCTCGCTGCTGACAGCCTCGATGAGTGGCAGTCAGCTCGGCCCGTACGTATCCGGCGCCGGGAAGGTCATCGTCGTGGTCGGGACGCAGAAGATCGTGTCCGACCTCGAGGAAGGGCTCCGTCGAATCAACGAGTACGCCTTCCCGCTGGAGGATGCCCGCGCCCAAGCCGCGTACGGCATCCACAGCGCCGTGAACAAGGTCCTGATCATCA
>VAWT01000249.1 GCA_005883415.1 Actinomycetota bacterium
GGATCCTCGAGCCGCGTGTGAACCGGGTCGTGGTGGTCTCACCTGATGACACCGGGATCGTGAGCGCTCGGGCGAAGACCGACAAGCTTGACGCCCGAGCACTGGCCACGTTGTTGTGGAAGGGCGAGCTGGAGGCTGTGTGGATGCCCGATGAGCGCTGCCGGATCCTTCGCCGCAGGCTGGCGAGGCGCGAGCAGCTGGTGCGTTCGCGCACGCGCTCCAAGAACGAGATCCACGCCTGTCTGCAGCGCCGGCTGCAGGGCAAGCCGCCGTGCTCTGATCTGTTTGGCGTGAAGGGACGTCAGTGGCTGGCCAGCCTGGAACTGCCGCTCGAGGAGCGCGAGTCGGTCGACGCCGGGATCCGTCACGTCGAGTTCCTTGACGCTGAGATCGCGGCAGTCGAGCGGCTGATCGCCCAGCAGGCACTGTCCTGGCCAGAGATCCGGCGGCTGATGACCGTGCCGGGCGTGAATCTGGTCTGCGCCGCCTCGTTCGTCGCCGCCGTCGGCGACCCCAACCGCTTCCTGTCCAGCCGCAAGCTGGTCGCCTACCTCGGGCTGGACCCGCGGGTCAAGCAGTCCGGGGAGGGACCGGCGCGCAGCGGCCGGATCTCAAAGCGCGGCTCGCCGGCCGCACGCTGGGCGCTCGTCGAAGCGGCATGGACGGCCGTCCTGCAGCCCGGTCCGCTGCACGGCTTCTATGAGCGCACCAAGAACCGGCGCGGGCACGGCAAAGCGATCGTCGCCACCGCCCGCAAACTCGCGGTCCTGTTCTGGTGCATGCTCACCCGCGGCCAGGACTACGCCCACCAGCAGCCCTCCTTGACCCGCAAGAAACTCCGCCGGCTCGAGATCACCGCCGGCGCACCCAAATACACCCGCCGCAGCGCCGGCATCTGGTCAACGAACGACCTCATGCGAGAAGCCGAACTCGAACTCGCCCGCCAAGCCGAGACCTCCTACCAACGACTGGTCCAAGACCAACTCGCGGGCGGACCGGCGAGGAAAGCGGGCGCGAGCGTGACACCGGAGCGCGCATAGGTTTAGTCACTCAAAGAGGACAAGCTGCGCGGCAGACCACAAGCTCCTGACGTCTGCTCTTTGCTACGTCATCGGCTCGCGCCCAACGCAGAACCTACGCCCCGACCCTCACACTGACAAGACCAAGCAGGACAACCGCCCCGCAAATACCGGCCACCACCGACTTGACTTTCTTACTGAGAGAGTCCTGAAAGGCGGTGACGTCCGACCGCTCCGGTTGGTTCCGGGGCTGGCGGCGGGCTGACTCATTGACTTTCTGTCGACCAGTGGTCTGACCTACCGGATGTCGTGTCGCCCGTCGCCGCCCGAGGACCACCGGCGTGACCTGATAGGAGCCTGGCAATAGCCTCCAGTGAGACGTGTCCGCCGGGAGTCCGTTTCGTCAACTCAATCGAACGGACGGCTAAATGATCGTGATCGGGACGGACACGCACAAGCGAACGCACACCTGCGGCGCGGTCGACGCGCTCACCGCTGCGGCACGCGGGGAGCTGACCGCACCGGCGCGAAAGGGAGCGTTCGGCAAGCCGCTGCGCTGGGCACGGGCGCTCGACCCGGAGCGGGTGTGGGCGATCGAGGACTGTCGGCACGTGTCGGGCGCGTTTGAGCGATTCCTGGTCGCCCGCGGGGAGCGGATCGTGAGGGTCGCTCCGAAGCACATGGCGGGCGCCAGGCGCTCATCGCGGGAGCGGGGGAAGTCTGACTCGATCGACGCGTTCAGCGTCGCCCGCGCCGCGCTCAAGGAGGGCATCGAGAAACTTCCCGGGGCGCACCTGGACGGCGCGGCGATGGACATTCGCCTGCTGGTCGACCATCGCGAGGATCTCGTCGCCGCCCGTGGCCAGGACCAGCAGCGGCTGCGCTGGCACCTGCACGACCTCTGGCCCGAGCTCGAGATCCCGCACGGCGCGCTCGACACCGCCAAGTGGCTAGGAAAGGCCTCCCGCCGTCTGGCCCGCGCCGAGCAGACCACCCGGGTCCGGATCGCGCGCGAGCTCGTCCGCCAGATCACCGCGAGCACCAAGCGCATACGCGAGCTCGAGCGAGAACTCGCCGCGCTCGTCGAAAGCTACGCTCCCCAGCTGCTCGCCGAGCGAGGCTGCGGGCCGCTGACCGCCGCCAAGCTGATCGGCGAGATCGCCGGCGCTGACCGCTTCCGCACCGACGCCAAGCTCGCACGCACCGGCGGCAGCGCCCCGATCCCCGCCTCCTCGGGAAACACCCACAGACACCGCCTGGACCGCGGCGGCAACCGCCAGCTCAACTGCGCCCTTCACCGC
>VAWT01000250.1 GCA_005883415.1 Actinomycetota bacterium
ACGATGTAGTCGGCCCATGCCTCGGCCCATTCCACCGTTCACCGAGGAGCACGAGGAGTTCCGGCTCAGCGTAAGGAGGTTCGTCCAGAGAGAGCTCTACCCGCACGCCAGCGAGTGGGAGGAGGCGCGCTGGTTTCCAAACGAGGTATTCGAGCGCCTGGCCGAACTCGGGTATCTGGGGCTGAAGTTCCCGCCGGAGTACGGCGGCGACGGTGACGTCGTCGCCGACGCCGTGCTGATCGAGGAGCTCGCGTGGTGCGGCTCGGGCGGGCTGGCGGCGGGGATCGGTGCCCACATCGGAATCGCGCTTCCTCCGATCTGGAGGTTCGGCACCGAGGAACAGAAGCTGCGGTATCTCGTGCCCGGCATCAAGGGAGAGAAGATCGCCGCCCTGGCAATCACCGAGCCCGACGCGGGATCGGACGTCGCCTCGATCCGCACGCGCGCCGAGGGCGCGGAGGGCGGCTACGTGGTCAACGGCTCAAAGACGTTCATCACCGGCGGCGTGCGAGCCGACGCGATCGTCACGGCAGTCAAGACCAGCGACGAAGGCGGTCACCACGGGCTCTCATTTCTGATCATCGATCGCGGGCCGGGCGTCGAATCAAGCTCCCTCGAAAAGCTCGGCTGGCACGCCTCGGACACGGCGCACATCACCTTCGACGACGTATTCGTCCCCGCCGAGAACCTGCTCGGGCAGGAGAACCAGGGCTTCTATCTGATCATGGCCAACTTCCAGTGGGAGCGACTGCTGATGGCGCTTGGGGCGGTGGGGGCCATGAAGGTCGCGTTCGAGAAGACGCTCAAGTACTCGCTGGAGCGGGAGGCATTCGGGCGCCCGATCGGAAAGCACCAGGCGATCCGCCACAAGCTGGCTGAGATCGCGACCACGGTCGAGGCCGGGCGCGACATGACATACCACGCGCTCCGGGTCTACCTGGCAGGTCAGGATGCCGTGCGCGACGTGACGATGGCCAAGCTGTTGACCCAACGAAGCGCGTTCGAGGTCATCGACACCTGCCTGCAGATCCACGGCGGCAACGGCTACATGACCGAGTACGAGATCGAACGCGCCGCGCGGGATGCCCGGCTGGGGCCGATCGGCGGCGGCACGGACGAGATCATGAGCGAGATCCTCGGCCGCTCGCTCGGGTTGTAGCCCCCGTTAGCTGAGTTTCCTAGGCGGTTACCCTCACAGCGATAGATGGATTCCGTCCGCGGACAGCTCCTGATCGCAGGGCCGCCGCTGCTCGACCCCAACTTCTGGCGCACGGTGGTGCTCGTCGTCGAGCACTCCGAGGAGGGTGCGCTCGGGCTCGTGCTCAGCAGGCCGTCGGAGACGACCGTCGGGGAGGCCGTGGAGGATCTCAGCGAGCTGGTGGGCGAAGACGAGCTTCTGTTCATCGGCGGTCCCGTGCAGCCCTCGGCGGTGATCGTGCTGGCCCAGTTCGAGGACCCCAACGACGCCGCGCTGACGGCGTTCGACGATGTGGGTGTGCTCGGAACCGGCTCCAGGCCTGAGCACTTGTCGGTGGGGGTTCGCGAGGCGCGGGCGTTTGTCGGTCACGCCGGCTGGGGCCCCGGTCAGCTCGACGCGGAGCTCGAGCGCGACGACTGGATCCTCGAGCCTGCCACATTGGAAGATGCCTTCTCGACCCAGCCGCTGGAGCTGTGGTCGAACGTGCTGACGCGCAAGGGCGGCAGCTATGCGCTAGTCGCGCGAATGCCCGCAGACCCCTCCGCGAACTGATGGCCCACGCCCACGGCCAAGGCCCATCGCGCGAGGCCGAACGCGGCGCTCTGAAGCTGGCGCTGGCGCTGATCGTGGCCTTCATGGTGGTGGAGGTCGTCGTGGGCGTGCTGGCGTCCTCGCTGGCGCTGCTCTCGGACGCGGCCCACATGCTGACGGACGCCGCGGCCCTGGCGTTGTCGCTGGCCGCCGCCCGCCTTGCCACGCGACCCGCGGCCGGAGCGATGACCTTCGGCTTGGGTCGGGCGGAGATCCTGAGCGCTCAGGCAAACGGCATAACTCTCCTGCTGCTCGCGCTGCTGATCGTCTACGAGGCAATCCGCCGTCTCATTTCGCCACCCGTGGTGCAGGGGACGGCCGTGGTCGCAGTAGCGGTGGGGGGCGTGGCGATCAATCTCCTCGCGGCGCGGCTACTGGCCGGACGAAGCCAGAAGCGAAGCCTCAACGTCGAGGGCTCCTACCGGCACATCCTCACCGACCTCTACGGGTTCGTCGCCACGGCCGTGGCGGGAATTGTGATCTTGACCACCGGCTTCGGACGAGCTGATGCGATCGCCTCGCTGTTCGTAGCGGCGCTGATGCGCTATCGGCCCACGTCGTGGTCCGTCCCGACGAGGACTGCCACGAGCTGCGCCGCCACCTCCAGGGTGTCCTCGAGCGGCGGTTCGGAATCGAGCACACGACGCTTCAGGTCGACCATGCCGCGGCTGAGCAGCGGCCGCTACAGATCGAGGTCGCGCCGCGCGAGGAGGGATAGACTCGCTCCATGAGGGTCGTCAAGCCTGGGCCCGGCCGCGAGGTGCCGCGGGGCGTCGTGGGCGGCGCTGAGATCTCCCAGGCGACGGCCGGCGCGCTGAACATCTACATGGGTGTGTTTCGGGTTCCGCCGGGCGCACAGTCGCGCCCGCATTACCACGACCGGTGCGAGAGCGCGGTGTACATGCTCTCAGGTGGCCTGCGGGTTAGGTGGGGCGACCATTTGGAGCACGAGGTGACGCTCGAGCCGCGCGATCTCGTATACGTGCCGCCGCGCGAGACACACGTGCTCGAAAACCTCTCAGACGATGAGCCTGCGGAGTATGTGGTGGCGCGCGACTCCCCGCATGAGGACGCGGTAGTCGTGCCCTGGGCCCAGGAGCAGGCGACGGTATGAATCACCGCGAGGGCGAGCTCGAAGGCGTGGGAGGCATCCGGCTCTACCGCCAGTCGTGGCTGCCCGATGGCCCGCCCCGCGCGGTGGTCGTGATCGCCCACGGGGCAGGTGAGCACAGCGGTCGCTACGCACACGTCGCGGTGCGACTCGTGGATGAGGGCTACGCCGTGTACGCGCTCGACCACCGCGGCCACGGCCGCTCCGAGGGGCCGCGGGCCGTGATCGACCGTATCGACAACGCCGCAGATGATCTCGACCGGCTGATCATGCTCGCCGCCTCCGAGCAGCCCGGGGTGCCTCTCTTCCTACTCGGCCACAGCATGGGCGGAACGATCTCGGTCCGCCACGCGATGGCTCACCAGGACCGATTGACGGGCCTCATCCTGTCGGCCCCGTTGGCGGCGCTCGAGGCCGCCTCGCCGGTGACGCGACTAGTCGCCAGGGTGCTCTCCGCACTCACGCCGAGCCTTGGGCTGTTCGCGGTCGACCCAGAGCTCGTGAGCCGCGACCCCGATGTCGTCAAGGAGTACGAAACGGATCCGCTCGTACATCACGACCGGCTGCCCGCCCGCACGATCGCCGAACTGGCGAGTGCCGTTGAGTCCTTCCCGGAGGCGGCCGGTGCGATCACAGTGCCCACGCTGATCATGTACGGCTCGGGTGACCATCTCGTCCCTCCCGCCGGAAGCATGATGCTCAACGACCGGATCGGCGCCCCCGACAAGAAGCTGAACACCTATGACGGCCTCTACCACGAGATCCTCAACGAGCCCGAGCAGGACGCCGTTATGGACGACCTGTGCTCCTGGCTGCGGGCGCGGGTCAGAGCGACGGTGGCCTAGTGGTTCACTGATGCCAGATCGGCTGTACTTCACCGACTCCGACGAGGCCAACGAGCTGATCGCCAGCGATTCCCTGGCGCTGCTGGTCGGGTTCGATGGCCGGGCGCGTGCAGGAGCTGGCGGCGTACGTCCGCGAGCGCTACGACGGCGACGCCTCCCGGATCTGGACGGACGCGGCTGACGCCCAGGAGCTCCACGCCAACCTGGCAGCGCTCCCGGGCTTCGGCGAGATGAAGATCAAGTCGCTGGCGGCGGTGCTCGCCAAGCGGTTCGGGGTCAAAGCGGCAGAGGAACTGGTGCCCTCGCATCCCACCCTGGGCGACGTCGACTCTCCGCAGGCGCTGGCCGATTACCAGTCGGCCAAGAGGGCGCACAAGGCGGAGTGGAGGGCTGCCCGTGCTGGCTCGGCGCGCTAGCGCCCCGCTAGCCCATCGCGTCCAGCTCGAACCGGCACCCCGAGAAGTAGGCCCCGGCCTGCGAGCAGAGGTACGCCACCACTGTGCCCAGGTCGTCCTCAGCGGTGCGGGCCTCAGGCCAGATCGTCGTGGTCGTGATCCCGTACCTGGCCCACTCAACCGACAACGTTCGTGCCAGGTTCTCGAGCGCCGCCCGCACGGCACCCGCGTGCGTGACCGCTGCGGGGCTGGGGCCGAGCAGGACGATCGTCCCCCCACCCGCGGGGATCAGGGCGCCGACGGCGAGCGCCCGAACGGCGGTCCAGGCGTCCTCTACCTCCTCCAGCCCACCGCCGCTGAAGCACACCACCGAGTTCACTGGCGCCGCCGCCTGAGCCCACTCCAAGGCGCGTTCCTCGTCTGATTCAGCAAACGCCCTGACGCTCGCCCCCAGCGACGAGAGCAGATCGCTGACGCTCGCGGGCACCGCATCAACGAGGACCACCGCCTGCCCCTCCAGCAGCCCTTTCCTGAGCAGCGTCATCACGGCACTATCCCATCAAGGACGCCCGGGTAGCATCCGACCCGAGTCGAGGGAAAGGGAAAAGATGCTGTCCTACGCGCACGGTGCCTGCGATGAGGCGCTCCTGGGGGAGACGATCGGCGAGAACTTGGAGCGAACGATCGCTCGGGTCCCGGACGCCGAGGCGCTTGTTTGTCGCCATCAGGACATCCGCTGCACGTACTCGGAGTTCGGCGAACGGGTCGACCGGCTGGCGAGCGGAATGCTCGAGGCCGGGTTGGGGAAAGGTGACCGCGTTGCGGTATGGGGGCCCAACGTCGCGGAGTGGACCCTGACCCAGTACGCGACCGCCAGGCTCGGGGTGATCCTGGTCAACATCAACCCTGCCTACCGGCTGAGCGAGCTGCAATACGCGCTGGGCCAGTCGGGCTGCCGCTGGATCTTCTCCGTCCAAGAGTTGAAAGGGGCCGACTTCAGGGCGATGGTGCAGGAAGCCTCGAGCGAGCTTCCGGGACTCGAGCGCGCGGTGTTCTTCGGGACGCCGGAGTGGGAGGAGCTGGCCGACACCGTCCCTTCGCCGGACGTGCTCCGCCGCCTGGCCGTCGAGCTCGACTTCGACGAGGAGATCAACATCCAGTACACGAGCGGCACCACCGGCTTCCCGAAGGGCGCCACGCTCACCCACCACAACATCCTCAACAACGGCTACTTCACCGGCGAGCTGCTCGGCTACAGCGAGCGCGATCGGGTGTGCGTGCCGGTCCCCCTTTACCACTGCTTCGGGATGGTGCTCGGCAACCTGGCCTGCACCTCGCGCGGGGCCTGCATCGTCTATCCAGCGGAGACGTTCGACCCGGAGGCGACGCTTGAGGCATGCGCCCAGGAGAAGTGCACCAGCGTTTACGGGGTCCCTACGATGTTCATCGCCGAGCTCGACCACGAACGCTTTGCGGAGTTCGATCTGAGTTCGCTGCGCACCGGGATCATGGCCGGCTCGCCCTGCCCCATCGAGGTCATGAAGCGCGTCTCCTCCGAGATGGGAGTCAGAGAGATGTCGATCGCGTTCGGAATGACGGAGACCTCGCCGGTGAGCACGTTCGTCCGGCGCGATGACACGCTCGACAATCGCTGCGGCACGGTGGGGCAGGCGATGCCCCATGCCGAGATCAAGGTCATCGACCCCTCAAACGGCCGGATCCAGCCCCGCGGCGAGCCGGGCGAATTCTGCGCCCGCGGCTACCTGGTGATGCGCGGTTACTGGAACGACCGCGAGCGCACCGACGAGGCGATCGACAGCGGGCGCTGGATGCACACCGGAGATCTGGCCGCCATGGACGAGAACGGGTACGTGCGGGTCGTCGGCCGGATCAAGGACATGGTGATCCGGGGCGGCGAGAACATCTACCCCCGGGAGATCGAAGAGTTCATGTACTCCCACCCGTCGGTGGCGGACGTCCAGGTGATCGGGGTGCCGGACGAGCGCTACGGCGAGGAGCTGATGGCCTGGATCATCCCCCGCCCCGGGACCTCGGTGTCAGAGGAAGCGATGCGTGAGTTCTGTCGTAACAGAATTGCCCACTACAAGATCCCGCGCTACATGAAGTTCGTCGACTCCTTCCCGATGACCGTCACCGGCAAGGTGCAGAAGTTCAAGATGCGCGAGACCGCGATCGAGGAGCTCGGGCTCGGCGAGGTGGTCGCGGTGGCGACGGCCTAAGGGCCGCGCTGCGGTGACGGCTCCGCGCGGGCGCGACGCCCGCCCGCGAACAAC
>VAWT01000183.1 GCA_005883415.1 Actinomycetota bacterium
TGATCGACAAGCTGTTCGGATTCTGGGCGACGCTCTCCTTCGCGATCCCGTTCGCGGTCGGGTGGATCGTGGGCGGGACCCTCACGGCCGCTCTGACGGCATTGCTATGGGGCGGCCTGGTGCGCGTGTTCCTGCTGCACCACGTCACTTGGTCGATCAACTCCGTTTGCCATTTCTTCGGCCGCCGGCGGTTCAACGTGGAGGACGAATCGCGCAACGTGTTCTGGCTGGCCCCCTTCTCCATGGGCGAGTCCTGGCACCACAACCACCACGCGTTTCCCACTTCCGCATTTCACGGGCTGCGCTTCTGGGAGCGCCTGGCGGACCCAACCGGCATTCTGATCGCCATGCTCGAGAAGCTGGGTCTGGTGTGGAACGTCGTCCGGGTCAGCCCCGAACGGCAGGCCGCGAAGGCCCTACCGGCCGCCGGTCCTAGCCCGCTTCCAACGGCGCCATCGTGAGCCCAGCGCCGTCGAGCTGCTCCCAGTAATCCTGGGCGTCCTCGCGCGGACCGCTCCAAACGATCGCGCAACCGCTGTTGTGGATCCGATGCGCGAACCGATACCCCTCGGCCAGCGAGATCCCCGGAATCACCCGCGCCAGCGACTCGGCCACGTGGTCGAACGTATTGTGGTCGTCGTTGAGCACCACCACGCGCCAAAGGCCGCCCAATCCGCCGCCCGGCCCACCAACACGCGGCAGCTCAACCGTCTGCGACATCGGCGCTTAGGATACCTCCCCGGAGCCGCCGCCCCCGGCAGAGCCAAAGCCTCCGGGTCGCGGCGAGCGACCCGCGTGAGTCGATGCTTCAGCCGGGGCCTGGTCATCGGGCTGGGACTGTTTGTCCCAATAGCGCCGCAGCCCGGCGTAGGTCTGCTCCGGAGGGGCGGCCTGCCTGTAGGCGGGCCGAAGCTCGGCGCCGGCGCCTCGCTCGATCTCCTCGATGACCGTGGCGGCGAAGGTGTCCATGTCCTCCGTTCGCGCTAGCGCCGCCCAGTTATCGAGCCGCTCGGAGACCTCCGCCAGCTGCGCCTCGACGTCTTCGGCCGAGCCGAAATGGGTCATCGCCACCCGCTCGGGCCTCCAACCCCTGAGGCGCTCGATCGAGTCATGCCAGGCCTCGACGTCGATGTCGGGTGGCGGTGCCGGAGGGATCGTCAGGGTCTGCGGGCTGATGCGGACCCCGGCCGCGTCCCCGACGAATGCCGTCCCGTCGTGCATGTAGGCGACGTGATGTGAGGCGTGTCCAGGCGTGTACGCCACATCGAACGCGCCGTTCAGGAGCTGCTCGCCGCCGCGAAGAATGCGGACATTCTCGACCGGCACTGGCAGCACCTCGCCCCACAGCCGCTCCATGTCCTCCCCATACAGCCGACGGGCGCTCTCGAGCAGCTTCGTCGGATCCATCAGGTGTGGAGCCCCTCGCTCGTGCACGTATACCTCAAGGTCGGGCCAGCGCTCGACCAGCGACCCCGACGCGCCGGCGTGGTCCAAGTGGATGTGGGTCAACAGCAGGGCACGTGGACGCGCGTCGCCGAGCGCATCCAGCAGCGTGGCCAGACAGGAGGCCGGACCGGGATCGATCAGGACGTCCTCCACCTTCCAGCACCCGATGACCCGCTCGCGTCCCAGGTGCAGAAGGTCGATCACCCGAAACTCGGGCGGGCGGACCACGGCGGCCATTCCGCTTTCTTTGACGATCGTGGGCTCATCATCCGGCGTCTCCGGCACGCTCACCGGACCCGCGATGAATGGAGGTGGAGCCACTGCCTCCGCCGGATCGTCGACGGCTTCGGCCGGCTCCGCTCCCACTAGGGGCTGTTCGGCCGTTTCGGGTCCCACGCCGACGGGCGGCTCCGCGATGGCGTCCTCTCCCCCGTCGACCCCCGGCTCGACCGCGGCCTCAGTCGGCTCCGGCATCAGCGCCTCAGTCTCCTCCGGGGCTGCTGCGGGAAATCGCGTCGCGGCCGCACCAGCCAGAAGCTCGAGCTCCTCCGACAGCTTGCGCACGTCGCCCACGATCCTGTCGCGCTCCGCCCAGATGCGGTCCACGTCGGAATCGAGCTCATGCACCCGACGCTGAGCGGCCCTTGTGAGCTCCTCGGCCTCGATGCGAGCGGTGGCGAGGCGGTCCTCCGCCTCCGAACGCGACTTAGCGGTGATCTCAGCGGCGGTCTCGTGCGCCCGCTGGAGAATCGACGACACCTCACCACCGACACGTTCCAGGGCTCGGCGAACGGCGCCCTCGGGGGAGCTGGTGGCGTGCAGCTCGGCGACCAGCTGGGCCATGCGCTTCATGAAGGCGTCGACCGCAATCCTGTCGTAGCCGCGGAGGACGACGGGAAAGTCCTGGTTGGCCACCGTCGCGACCGGGTCGTCCGGCAGCTCAGCCAAGGGCGCAGTTATCTCTTGCATGATCGCGTGCTCTCTGGCAGCGGAGCTCTCATCGGGCATAGGCACAGGATTCCACCTCCGTCGCAGGATGCCTGCCGGTCCATACAATGGATCCGATGTCGGACACGCCATTGCCTCGCCTTTCGGAGCGAGACCGGCCGTGGCTGATGCGGACATACGCCGGTCACTCGGACGCAAAGCGCTCAAACGAACTCTACAGACGGAACCTCGAGAAGGGGCAGACCGGCCTCTCCGTCGCGTTCGATCTGCCGACACAGACCGGATATGACCCGGACCACGAGCTCGCAAACGGCGAGGTGGGCAAAGTGGGCGTGTCGATCGCACACGTCGGGGACATGCGGACCCTGCTCGACGGAATTCCACTCGATCAGATGAACACCTCGATGACGATCAACGCCACCGCGGCCTGGTTGCTGGCGCTGTACGTCGTGGTGGCCGAGGAGCAGGGCGTCCCGCAGGACCGGCTCCAGGGCACTACCCAGAACGACATCCTCAAGGAGTACCTGAGCCGCGGGACGTACGCCTTCCCGCCCGGCCCCAGCATGCGGCTGATCGCGGACACGATCGCCTACACGGTCACGCAAGTGCCGAAGTGGAACCCCATCAACATCTGCTCCTACCACCTGCAGGAGGCCGGGGCGACCCCGGTCCAAGAGATCGCGTTCACGATGAGCAACGCGATCGCGGTGCTGGACGCCGTCCGCGAGCGGGTGCCAGAGGAGTTGATGGAGGACGTGTTTGGGCGGATCTCATTCTTCGTCAACGCCGGCGTGCGGTTCGTCGAGGAGCACGCCAAGCTCCGCGCGATGGCGCAGCTGTGGGACGAGCTCGGGCGGGAGCGCTACGGGGTGCAGGACGACAAGAAGCGACGTTTCCGCTACGGCGTCCAGGTCAACTCGCTCGGTCTGACCGAGGTCCAGCCCGAGAACAACGTCTACCGGATTGCCCTCGAGGCGCTCGCCGTCACCCTGGGACGGGGCACCCGCGCCCGAGCGGTCCAGCTGCCGGCATGGAACGAGGCGCTGGGCCTACCGCGTCCCTGGGACCAGCAGTGGTCCCTGCGCCTCCAGCAGATCCTGGCTTACGAGACCGACCTGCTCGAGTATCCCGACATCTTCGAGGGCTCCAAGGTCATGGACGCGCTCGTCACAGAGCTGCTTTCAGCTGCCAAGGAGGAGATGACCCACGTCGCCGAGCTGGGGGGTGCCGTCGACGGTGTCGACTACATGAAGGGCGCCTTGGTCGAGTCCCAGCGTGAGCGCTTCAGTCGGATCGAGGCCGGCGAGCAGACCGTGGTGGGGATCAATCGGTTCACATCGAGCGAGCCATCGCCGCTGACCGCCGATGGGGATGCAGGCATCCTGGTGGTGGACTCAAGGGTCGAGGCCGAGCAGCGCGAGGCCGTCAGCCGCTGGCGCTCCGAACGCGACCAAGCCGGGGTGGATGCGGCCTTGAAGGAGCTGGCGCGGGTCGCCCGCTCGGATGAAGAGAACGTCATGCCAGCGACGATCACCGCGGCGCGGGCCGGCGCGACCACGGGCGAGTGGGCACAGACGCTGCGCGAGGTGTTCGGCGAGTATCGGGCTCCGACCGGCGTCGGAGAGGCGGCGGCGCTGCCGAGCGAGGAGGTAGCGGAGCTGCGCGAAGAAGTCGAGCGGGTGTCTGACGCGCTCGGCAGGAGGTTGAAGTTCCTGGTCGGCAAGCCGGGGCTCGATGGCCACTCGAACGGAGCCGAGCAGATTGCGGTACGAGCCCGGGATGCGGGCATGGACGTGGTCTACGAAGGGATTCGGCTGACGCCCTCCCAGATCGCCACCTCAGCCGCCCAGGAGGGCGTTCACATCATCGGGCTATCGATCCTGTCCGGGTCGCACCGCGAGCTCATCCCCACGGTCCTCAAGGCACTCCGTGACGCCGGGATCGAAGACGTCCCGGTGGTCGTGGGAGGGATCATCCCCGAGGCCGACGCGGCCTGGCTGCGCGAGGCCGGCGTGGCGTCCGTGTATACGCCGAAGGACTGGGATCTCAACCGGATGATGCGCGACATCATCGAGCTGGTGGCGGCGCGACACGGGATAGCCGCCCCCGCTTGACCCCAGCAAGCGACGACGGCCGCGCGCTCGGGGACCGGCTGCGGAGCCGGGATTTGAGCGCCGCGGCGCCGGTGCTGAACATGCTGGAGAGCCGCTCCCCCGAGGCGCGCGCCCAGACCGCGGCGCTGCTGCATGCGGTCTCGCCCGCGTCCGTCGGAGGCGAGGCCCCCGGACACGTGGTGGGAGTCACTGGCCCTCCCGGCGTCGGCAAGTCCTCCCTTCTGTCGCATCTGGTCGAGGGCTGGCGAGGGCGCGGCCGGTCGGTCGCCGTGTTGGCGGTCGACCCCAGCTCGCGCCGCTCGGGCGGAGCGCTGCTCGGCGACCGGGCACGGATCGATGTGGACCCGGCCGACCGGGCGGTATTCGTGCGCTCCATGGCCGCGGGGAACCGCCTTGGCGGGCTGGCGCCGTCCACTCGGGCTGCGGCCAGCGCGCTCGCGGCAGCGTTCGACGTGGTGGTGATCGAGACTGTCGGCGTGGGGCAATCGGAGACCGAGGTGGCCGACGTGGCCGACACCGTCGCGGTCGTAGTGCAGCCCGGGTCGGGCGACGTGCTCCAGTTCCTGAAGGCCGGCATCATGGAGATCCCGGACGTGCTGGTGGTGACGAAAGCCGACCTCGGCCGCGTGGCGACACGTGCCCTGAGCGATCTGCGGTCGGCTTTGAGGGCATTGGGCGCACAGGACACGGCCGTCGTCGCGGTGTCGTCGGTCTCCCCTCCGGCCGGGATCGATGACCTCATAGACGCGCTAGACGCCCACCGTCAGAGCTTGGATCTTCCCGCCCGGCGGCTGCGCGCCCGGCGCATGCACGCCCTTGCCGACTTCTCCGCCGAGCACGGGGAGCGCGGACTTCGGGCGCTGGGAGGCAGGCGGGCGGCTGAGAAATGGCTGGCGGAGCAGGATCCGGGCCTTGACGTGCCGGCGCTCGAGGAGGCGCTCGGAGAGCGCACGGCCCAGCGCGGGTGATGCCCAGGATCGTCCTGGCCGCCGCACCGTTGCGGGACGGCCCCACGGCGCTCAGGCCCTGGCGCGACTCGGACCTAGCGGCGCTGAGGCCTGCCAGGACCCCGAGATCCCCCGCTGGACGAGGGTTCCGTCGCCTTACGGGCCCGCCGACGCTCGCCTCTATCTGCAGCAGCGCCACGACGGACTGCACGCCGGCACGTCGGGCGCTAGCAAGTCCGCCGGCTCGAGGCCTCCCTGCTCTCCGATGCGATCCGCCAGCCACCGGAGGTCTTGACCAGCAACAGGTTGGCGAGAGCCAGCTTCTGGCAGCGCGCGCCAGTCAGCACCAGGGCCGAGGCCGCACCGCGGTTGACGGTGATCCGGCCCACGCTGAGCGTCGGATCGCGGACGGAGGCGAGGAAGATCTGGATCCCCCGCTCGCAGGAGAGACCCTCCTGGGTGAAGCGCGCCACAAGCGACGGCGCGAGTACCTTCTCGCAGACGGTCTTGGCGTCGTGGGTAGAGACCGCGTGCACAAACTCCTCAACCGTGGCGTGCACCTGGGCTGAGTCACTGGAGCCGCATCCGGCAAGACCCAGGGCGAGCGCCGCCGTCAGGACAACACCCAAGGCCCGCATCCGCGGAAGGGTACCCTGTGGTCATGGCACCAGAGCCGCTTCGGGACGGCCACGGCAGGGTCATAGGCGACCTCCGCGTGTCGGTCACCGACCGGTGCAACTTCCGCTGCCAATACTGCATGCCGGCGGAGGGATTGCCATGGCTGGAGCGGGCGGATGTGCTGTCGTTCGAGGAGATCACACGGCTCGTCTCGGTCCTGTCGTCGATGGGGGTGAGTGACGTCCGCCTGACGGGTGGCGAGCCCCTCGTGCGCCGCGGGTTCCCGCGCCTGGCCAGGATGTTCAGCGACATCGAAGACGTCGCGGAGGTCTCTCTGACAACCAACGGCTTCCTGCTGGGACGTGACGCGTCCGCTCTGGTGGAGGCCGGGATCAACCGCTTCAACGTGTCGCTCGACTCGCTCCAACGCGACCGCTTCTACGCGCTCACCCGCCGCGACGCGCTGCCTCAGGTCCTGCGCGGGCTCGAGCTGCTGGCGAGCTTCCCGGAGGCGCATCCCATCAAGATCAACGCCGTGGCCATACGCGGGTTCACCGAGGAAGAGGTGATCCCGTTCGCGCGGCTCGCGCGCCGCACCCCGTACGAGGTGCGGTTCATCGAGTTCATGCCACTTGACGCCGAT
>VAWT01000251.1 GCA_005883415.1 Actinomycetota bacterium
CGGCGGCCCGGGTGCCGCAGCGCCGGAAGGCTCCAGTGGTGCGGAGAACTCGGTCTCGATCCACCGAGTGTGCACCGCGAAATGCTCGCCATCGGCGGCAGCGAAGGCCGGGTGGGCCACGATCGCCCGGTGGAATGGGATGACGGTAGGAACGCCTTCGACCGCGAATTCCGATAGCGACCGCCGGGACCGCGCCAGCGCCTGCGCCCGGTCAGCGCCGACGACGATGAGCTTGGCGAGCATCGAATCGAACTCACCACTGATCACGCTGCCGACCCGCACCCCCGCGTCGAGCCGCACTCCCGGGCCCGACGGCGGGTCGAACACGGTGACGACGCCCGGGACCGGGAGGAACCCGCGAGCCGGGTCCTCTGCGTTGATCCGAAACTCGATCGCGTGGCCGCGCGGGGCCGGGTCCGCGGTCAGCATCAGCCGTTCACCGGCCGCGATCCGCAGCTGCTCGCGCACCAGGTCCAGGCCGGTGGTCTCCTCCGACACCGGATGCTCCACCTGCAGCCGGGTGTTGACCTCCAGAAAGGAGATCGAACCGTCGGGACCCACCAGGAACTCGACGGTGCCCGCTCCGGTGTAGGCCGCTTGCTCGCAGATCGCTCGGGCCGTCTCGTGGACGCACTGCCGTTGCTCGGCCGACAGGAACGGAGCCGGGGCCTCCTCCACCAACTTCTGATACCGGCGTTGCAGCGTGCAGTCCCGGGTGCCGACCACGACGACGGTGCCGTGCTGATCGGCCAGCACCTGCGCCTCCACGTGCCGCGGCCGCTCCAGGTAGCGCTCCACATAGCACTCGCCGCGTCCGAAAGCCGAGACCGCCTCCCGCACCGCCGAATCGAACAGCTCAGGAATCTCTTCGATGCTGCGAGCGACTCTCAAACCGCGCCCGCCACCGCCGAAGGCGGCCTTGATGGCCACCGGCAGGCCGTGTTCGGCGGCGAAGGCCACCACCTCACTTGCCCCCGACACGGGATCCCTGGTACCCGGTACCAGCGGCGCCCCTGCTTTCGCGGCGAGCTGCCGGGCGGTGACCTTGTCCCCCAGATCGCGGATCACCTGGGGCGACGGTCCGATCCAGAGCAGCCCGGCATCGATCACAGCCTGGGCGAACTCAGCGTTCTCGGCGAGGAAGCCGTAGCCGGGATGCACGGAATCCGCGCCGGCCCGGGTCGCCACGTCGAGCAGCTTGGCCGCGTTGAGGTAGGTATCCGTGGCGGTGCTGCCGCCAAGCGCGAACGCCTCGTCGGCCAGCGTGACGAACGGAGCATCCCGATCGCCATCTGCATAGACCGCGACGCTGGTCAGTCCGGCGTCCCGGCAAGCCCGGACAACCCGGATGGCGATCTCTCCGCGGTTGGCGATGAGCACCTTACGCAGCGTGGTCACCCGCAACCGGCATACTCGGATTCCAGCTGGTCATTCCGGCTGTCCTCTCCTCATTGGGTATGAGCATTATCAACAGTGCCACAGCCACGATGTGCCTTACGACCACAGCGACACCACGGCAGTCCCGAGCTCGGAGAGCAGGCGCCGGGTCAACGGCAGACTGATGCCGATCACGCTGGACGGGTCACCGTCGATCCCCTCGACGAACCAGCCACCCCGGCCATCCAGCGTGAATCCACCAGCCACATGCAACGGTTCCGCACTGTTGACATAGGCCTCGATCTCTTCCGGTGACGGGCTGCCGAACCGGATCACGGTGGTTTGGACGCCGCTGGTGCTCGCGATGCGGATACCCCGCTCGAGGCGGACCACGGCGTGCCCGGTGAGCAGCTCGCCGGTGCGACCGGCCATTGCCTGCCAGCGCCGCACAACGGCTTC
This sequence comes from Actinomycetota bacterium, assembly GCA_005883415.1. GTDB lineage: Bacteria > Actinomycetota > Thermoleophilia > Solirubrobacterales > Solirubrobacteraceae > Palsa-465. The sequence continues at coordinate 1,837 of VAWT01000251.1, forward strand.
GGCATAACCCGGCTTGCCGACCAGCTCACCACCGATGTGCAGCATCGAGTCGCACCCGACGATTACCGCGTCGGGGTACTCACCGACGATCTTCGTCGCGACCGCCTCGGCCTTCGCCGAGGCCAGTGCGGTGACCAACTCTGCTGGCGTCGCCCCGGCCAGCGTGGCGGCCAACGCGTCCTCATCTACTTCGGATACGTGCACTACCGGATCGATCCCAGCGGCGCGAAGCACGCCAAGCCGTCCCGCGGACGCCGACGCGAGAATGAGGCGCACGGCGTCAGGTGCGGGTGGCGAACATGGCGGTGAAGGTCATCTGCAGGACGCAGTTCTCGCCGCGGTGGGCGGAGCCGACCATTTCCAGCAGCCCGAGACCAGGACGGCTGCGGGACAGCCGCGCGCCGATCACCTCCAGCCGCATGCACAGTACGTCACCGGGGAACACCGGCGTCGGCCACGATATGTCCCGGCCACCCGGCGAGCCCTGCGAGGTGGAATCGGCCAGCACGCCATCCACATACGCCCGCATCCACAGGCACGCGGTAAACCAACCCGATGCGCACAGCCCGCCGAGTACCGACCGTTTCGCCGCCTGCTCGTCCAGATGGAACGGCTGCGGATC
>VAWT01000252.1 GCA_005883415.1 Actinomycetota bacterium
AACCAAGCTCGGGTCGGCCTGTGCCTATCACGCTACGAAGCGAACATGTTTGCGAGCATCCAGTACCTCCTGACCGGGCTTCCGGTCGTCACGACCCGCCACATCGGGGGCAGGGACGAGTTCTTCGACTCGGCCTATGTCCGCTGGGTCGAGGATGACCCCGATGCGGTGGCTAGCGCAGTCGACGAGCTCGTCACCCTGAGCTTGGATCCGCAGATGATCCGCGAAGCCACGCTGGCCAGGATGAGGCAGCATCGGACACGATTCCAGACGTGGATACAGCAGGCGATCCTGGCCGAGGGCGGCGAGCTGGGGCGATGGAGCGGAGCCTGGCCTGAGGGACTGCCAAACAAATTGCATGAGCCCCCAGCCCGGCCCGCCGACGTCATTGCCGACATCAGCCGGGAGCCGTTACTCGCGCCAGCATCTCTGGACTCTTCGAGACCTCTGCATCGGTTCCCGCGGCATGAATCGTCGCGCTCGATAACTGGGTCGGCGCTTGAGCGATCGGAGTCCGGGCCCTTCTCGCTCCTCCATGCCGACCCGGTGGTCCTGTTCGCCCCCGACTGGCAGATCTTCGACCCAGGCGCGGCGCTGTGGTCGGTGCTGGAAGCCCTTCCGAATCGCTCGTCGTACCTCGCCCTCGAACCTACCTGGACTCTTCGCGGGCATCACGCGAAGCAGGTGGCTGACCGCGTCCGGCAGATCGCGCAGCGCTTCGGCGATCTGTCGGTCGTCACATGTTGTCCCACCGCCGGTGAGATCGCCGCGGCGGAGCAGGAGGGCCTCGCCGCGCTGCACTGTTCCGCGGGCGCTCTTGTCCGCGAGGACCTCTTCGCGCCCAGCCCTGGCCGTCAGCCAAAGTTCGACGCGATCTATGACGCCAAGTGGTTCGACTACAAGCGACACGACCTGGCCGGCAGCGTCCGTTCGCTGGCGTTGATCGCTGCCGCGGGACAGAGTCCGGAGGAACGGACGATCGACTCGTTGCAGCGAGCCCACGCTGCGGTCAAACGCGCCACCTGGATGCTTCAGCCTTGGGGTTCGATCAGCAACAAGCGATGGTTGTCCTGCGAGGAGATCAACGCCGGCTACAACCGGGCCAGAGTCGGACTGTGTCTGTCAGGGAAGGAAGGGGTCATGGCCGCGAGCGTCCAATACCTGATGGCGGGGCTTCCGGTCGTCACCACCCGCAATCTCGGCGGCCGCGACGAGTTCTTCGACCCCCTGTACGTACGCTGGGTGGACGCCAAACCAGAGGCGGTGGCCAACGCTGTCCACGAGCTGGTCGGACTGGATTTGGACCCCCAGATGATCCGCGACGCGACGCTCGCCAAGGTCGAGCAGCACCGGGACCGGCTGCAAGCATGGATACGGCAGGTGATTCTGGCCGAAGGTGGGGAGCTTGGACGCTGGGCCGGAGACTGGCCCACCGGACTTCCCAACAAGCTCCGCGAGCCAAACGTCCGAGCCGCCGACGCCATCGCCGAGATCGAACAGGGCTGACGGCCGGACTGACCACCTCGTGAGGAGGACCGTTGAAGAGCGGCCATTTTCCTTATGATCACGCCCATGCCGAACCAAGCCTCTCGGGTGGACGACATCGACGTGGCGGAAGTCGCCGACGGCTTCGTCGTGTACGACCCTGCGCGGGATCGCGTCCATTTCTTCAACCACACAGCAGCGGTCGTGCTGGAGCTATGCGACGGAACCAAGAGCGACGCGGAGATCGCGAACCTCGTCCAACGCTGCTACGAGCTTTCAGACTCGCCACAGGCGGAAGTCGCCGAATGCATTGCCCAGCTCCGAGAGGAAGGCCTCGTCGCCTGACAGAGCCGCTGCGGTTCCAGATCCTCGGGGTCGCGTTACGGGCGCGCTGGACGAAATTTTGGACACTTGGCTCCGCTTGGTGTGGTAGGCTGCGCGCGCCAAACCGGAGAGTGGCGTATGGGCGAGACTCCTGATCACGATGAAATCCTCTCGGATGTAGGGCCTAACCGGCGGGCGTTCGTCAAACGGGTCGTAGCCGTGACGGCGTTCGCGGCGCCATTGGTCACTTCTTACGACCTGGAAAGCCTGAGCCCTTCCGTCGCGCACGCCGCAGCTGTCTCCAACAGCGTGCCGTAGCCCTAGTCGGCCAGTTGCGCGGCGATCGCGTCCGCTGCGTGTCGGGCGCGCAGCTGGGGCGCTCGTGAGTGACGCAGGCGGAATGCGGGGATGTCGGAGAGCGCCACCGCCATGCGGAAGTAACGGCGCATGTTGCTCGGCTGTCGGGAAGGCATTGCGTCGAACAGCTTGCCCAGCAACTGGGTACGTTCAATCGGCTCGACGATCGCGGCTGAGCTGTCGCCGTGCCCGACGATCACGACTGCGCTGACTGGATGTGAGGCCCGGTCCCACGCCTCGTAATCCAGCTTGACCCGGGC
>VAWT01000253.1 GCA_005883415.1 Actinomycetota bacterium
GAGGGGGAGCTCCCGTATGCGCCGGTCCTCGGTGCGTTGCGTTCGCTGGGGAGTCAGGTGGACGACGCCGAGCTTCAGGCGGTCGTTGCGTCTGGTCGCGAGGAGCTGGCGGAGTTGATTCCGGATGGTTCCCGCACCGGCGACCGTGTGGCGGATCCGACTGTGGGAGCAAGGTCGCAGCTGCGCTTGTTCGAGCGCCTGACGGCGCTGCTTACCTCCGCGGCTCGGGTCCGTCCCCTGGTTGTGGTCATAGAGGACTTCCATTGGGCGGACCGTTCGACGCGTGACTTCCTGTCGTTTCTTGTCCGCGCGATGCGGCGCGAGCCGATCTCGTTGGTGATCAGCTATCGCAGCGACGAGCTGCAGCGCCGTCATCCGTTGCGCCCGTTCGTGCTGGAGCTTGAGCGGGGCGACGGGGCGAGCAGGGTCGAGCTGGGACCGTTCACCTACGCCGAGCTGCGCGAGCAGGTCACCGGGATACTCGAGCAGCCGCCGCCGCCCTCACTGGTCGGTCGTCTGCTCGAGCGCTCGGAAGGAAATCCGTTCTTCGCCGAGGAGCTTCTGGCGTCATCGCCCGGGGCGACTGAGCCCCTCGCATCATCGCTGCGCGACATTCTCCTGGCGCGTGTCGAGGCACAGTCGAGTGCCGTCCGCGATGTCTTGCGGATCGCGGCGGTGGCAGGACGGACGGTCGATCATGCGCTGCTGGCTGCGGTGGCCGACCTGTCCGAGGATGACCTCAACGCTGCCTTGCGCGATGCCGTCGAGGCTTACCTGCTCGTGTCTGAGTCGTCCATTGCTGGCTACTCATTTCGGCATGCGCTGGTGAGAGAGGCGATCTATTCCGACCTCTTGGCAGGAGAGCGGCGGAGTCTGCATCTGAGGCTGGCCCGAGCGATCGGCGAGCAGCCCGGGTTCGTGGCGGCGGAGTCGGCCGTTGCTGCGGAGCTTGCCCACCATTGGTACGCGGCGGGCGAGCTGGCGGCAGCTCTGCCCGCGTCGGTCGCCGCCGGCGTCGCGGCCGAGGGCCTGTACGCGTCGAGCGAGGCGTGGCTGCACTACGAACGCGCGCTGGAGATCTGGGATGCCGTCGATCCGGCACCGGGGGAGCTCCGATTCGAGCGGCTCGAGGTCTTGCGGCGGGCGGCTGACGCGGCGCTGCGCATCGGGGAGGAGGACCGAGCGATCGCTCTGGCGCAGGAGGTAATCGCACGGAGCGATGAGCGCGCCGAGCCGGTCCAGGCGGCGCTGGCACACGAGCGGCTCGGCCGGTATCTGTGGATGGGGGGCCACGACCAGGATGCGCTGCCCGCGTACCGTCGCGCTGTTGAGCTGTTGCCGGAGGCTCCGCCGTCCCAGGAGCGAGCGTTGGTGTTGGCCGCGGAGGGCCAGGTTTTGATGCTCTGCAACCGCCCCGAGGAATCAAGTGCTCGCTGCGCAGAGGCGCTCGGTCTCGCTCGCACGGTGGGAGCCAAGGCGGTGGAAGCGCACGTGCTCAACACGATGTGCGGGAATCTCAGCACGGTCGGCGATTTCGACCGAGCTGTGACGGTCGCCAGGCAGGCGTTGGTAATCGCCCGTCGCCTGGGCCTCGTCGAGGAGATGGGGCGCAGCTATACGAACGGCAGCGATGCGCTCGACGAGGCTGGACGCATCGATGAGTCGATCTCGATGGCCCGGCAAGGGATTGCATCGGCGCGAGAGGTCGGGGCCGAGCGTCAATGGGGCGATTCCCTTCGGGGGGAATTGGCCGGACGTCTCCTGCACGTCGGGCGCTGGACCGAAGCCGAGTAGCTGTTGGATGAAGTGGTTGAACGGTCTCCCACCGGAGTGACAGCGGGGATTGTGTATCGATACCTCGGGCTGCTCTGGGCCGAACAGGGAGAGTTTGGTGCCGCGGCGCGGGCCCTGGACCAGGCTGAGTCGCAGATGCGTCGATCGGTCGGATCAATGGCGCTCGCGCCTCCCGCTGCTGCCCGGATGACGCTCGAGCTCTGGGCCGGCCGTCCGAAAGCCGCCGCCGAACTCGCATCGGATTGCCTCGACCGCGTGAGCGACAGGGAGTCGCTGTTCTTCACGGCACCCCTTTACGACCTCGGAGCGCGTGCCTGCGCCGATCTCGCCGCCCGCGCGCCAGGCAACCAGCAGGCGCGCAAGCAGCAAGCCGCCAGAGCTCAGCAGCTGCTCGAGCGGCTCGAACGAGTGATCGGAGAGCTCACAGGCGTCGTGGCACCGCTCGTTCGTGCCAGTCGCGCCGGCTTGGTTGCCGAGCAGTCACGGATCGGTCATGCGGGCGACGCTTCCCTGTGGGCGGAGGCCGCACGGCAATGGGAGGCCTGCGGGAATCGATACCGCGCCGCCTACACCCAGTGGCGAGGAGCCGAGACGCTGCTCGGCGCCAGCGGCCACCGCGCCGGCGCGGTGGCTCAGTTGCAGCGGCTCGAGCTCACGCCGCGCGAGATCGAGGTTCTGGCCCTGCTCGGTGACGGGCTGACCAACCGCGAGATCGGCGGCGAGCTGTTCATCAGCGACAAGACCGCGAGCGTGCACGTTTCGCGGATCCTCAGCAAGCTCGCGGTCCCGAACCGAGCGGCGGCCGCCGCGGCCGCGCAGCGACTGGGCGTCACACGAGATCACATGCCGTCCACCAACTAGGTGCCTCTTCGCCGAAGGCGGCGGCATCGCTACTTGAAGGGGACGGTGACCGGACCCGACAGGCGTGTGTAGACCGCAAAGAAGTCACGATTGTCGGGCTCGAGGTAGCGGGTGTCCGACCGGTTCGGCTGGGGCTCGACCATCCTGGGGTCGAGCCCGTGGTGGTGGCTGTAGGTGATCAGCGTGTGCCAATCAGCGTTGATGTCGAACTCCATCGCCCGCACCGCGCCGATGTGCTGCAAGATCGTCGCCAGGGTGATCACCGTCTGGTTGTCGGCGACGACGAAGAAGAGGTTGCCGCGACGGTCGATGCCGACACCGGTGCGCCACACGTCGCCGACGCCGCCGAGCGTTAACCCCCACTGCGGGCTGTTGGGGTCGTCGTTTAAGTCGGGGTTCAGCTGCCGATTCCAGACGATCGGAGCCTGGCTCTGGCGGGTCCAGGCGACGTCCGGCCCGGCGTTCGGGCCGCCGCTCCACTTCACGATGTCGACGCGCCCGTCGCTGTAGCCGATCAGGGTGGCGTTTCCGTCCGACAGCGGCTCGTTCACCTGACCGTTGTCGGTCGAGCCGTTGTTGCCGGACGTGTAGGTAAAGCCGGCGTTGAAGGTCGCAAGCAGCCGATAGCGCTGGCTTTGCGGGACCATCGTCGGCCACCGGTGGGCCACCGTTGACCGGCGGGCCCGTCGGCTTCCAGACCCCCTCGCCCGGTAGCGGGTTCGGGAACACCGGCCGGATCGGCAGCGGCAGATTGGCCGCCTCTACCTCTCTTGCCGTCTCTTTGGCCGTCTTCGCGACCTGCCCGAACGCCGGCAGGCTATTCACCGGCGTCGTCGCCTGGACGGAAGTGGTCGGCTTCGACCCTCCGCCGCAGCCGCCGGCCACGACCGCGGCGGCCACCCCTCCCATGAGCGCCGTTCGGCTGGTCACCCCCGATCCGACTCCAACAGCGGCGGGAACACGACCGTCACGATGCGCGAGCCACCCCTAACCGCGTACAAAAGTGTCAATGCCGTCCAGTCGTTGTGGCCCGCCGTGCAGGCGCAGCTGCCTCGGGCTGAGGATTCTTACATAGGCGCAAAATGACTTCGGTGCTAGCGGGAATGATCTTGCCGATCATGGCTCGCGCCACCGAGCGGACGTTCTGAAGCTGGCGTTGAAGCGGCTTGAGGCCTGGTAGACGACCCTACGCGGTTGGGGTTTCCCAACGCGAAGGTGCGAGACTCTCGAAGATCGAGGGACGACGTTTGGATAGCTCTGCGCCGCCCGGTGCTCTTTCCGACGAAGGGACTCACGCCGAAGCGAACGGCGGCGATACATCTGGTTGGAGGGCGACGGTGCGAGCCCTCGCGAGGCGGGTATGGCCCCGCGGGGCCGCGGGAGATCGTGCGGTCGCTTCGGTTGACACCCTGATCTCCCGCGCAGAGGGCATATCCCGAGCGACCGGCCAGAGTGCGGACGAGGCCGCAGCGGTGGTCGTGCACGACCTCGAGCAAGCCGCGAACGCCCTGACCACGCGAACGGCGCCCCTGGTGCCGGGCTGTGGCGTACTTGTCGCCGTCAGCGGATTGGCGGTCAAGGCTGAACCCACCAAGGGCAACCAAGTCGCCGAGGCGTTCGTCAGCCTGGCGGTCCTTTTCGCTATTGCGGGATTCGCGTTCCTGACAACGGCACTCTTCCTCTACGCCGGTCGTCGCACCGTTGGCCTTTCACCGACCGTCAACGACATCGGGTTCGCACGCCGGCGCCTCGTCCGCAAGTACAGCAGCGCACACCGCGGCGGCTTGCTGGCGGGAACCGGCCTAGCTTGCCTGATCATCGGGATCCTTGCCGGCGTACACATCAATATCCACTAAGCCGCCACTGCCGACGCGAGCATCGCGTCAGATTTAGGCTCGGGCCTGCCGCACCCGTGCACGCGGACCAGAGCCTCACTAGGTCTGGGCTGCGGTACCTCGCGCTCGACCAGTTCGAAGTCTGCTCCCGGCCGGCTGACCTCCATCGCTCGCATCGTTGCCATCGCCAAGGCTCAGCCTAAACCGATGAGAATCGCGCCGCGCCGAGGTCTATAGGTTTCGTGAGCGGGCTTAGGATTCCGCCAATGGCCGTGGTGTGCGTTCGGGGACCGCTGCGCAAGCTCGCGGGCGGTCGTGCGGAGCATGAGCTCGAGGGCCAAACGGTGCTCGAGTTGCTGCGGGCGCTCGAGGTCTGCCACCCGGACACGAGCGGCTGGATCCTGGATGAGCGTGGCGTGATCCGCCGCCACATCAACGTGTTCGTCAACGGCGAGCGCGGGGGAGAGGCCACGGAGGTGCGGTCAGGGGATCGCATCGAGGTGCTACCGGCGATAACAGGAGGCTGAGAGATTGACCGAGCTGCTGGTGGGGACAAAGAAGGGCCTGTTCCTGCTCGAGGGCGAGCCAGGTGCCGCCTTTGAGATCAAGGCAAGGGCATTTGCCGGA
>VAWT01000254.1 GCA_005883415.1 Actinomycetota bacterium
TCCGGCGGCCGCGGCCATGGTGATCTTCGCCCTGGTCCCGTACTTGGCGCTCTCGGCGGCCCTGCTGCCGATCACGCCAATCATCGCCAGGGACCTGCATATGAGTCTCCAGGCAATGAGCCTTGCCTCGGGCATGGCGAATGCCGGCTATGCCGTAGGGACGGTGCTGGCGGTGCTTTTGGCCCAGCATCTTCCGCAGCGTCGGATGCTGGTCTTGTATGCCGCGCTGCTAGTGCTCGGCTCCGTGCTCGCGGCGGGCGCTCCCGACGCGGGCTTCTACATAGCTGGGCACGTGTTGCAGGGCCTCTGCACCAGCCTGCTACTGATCGCGGCCGTCCCCCCGCTCATCGTCGCGTTTTCCCTCTCGAAGCTGCGCTACACGGCGATGATCCTCAACGTTTGCATCTTCGGAGCGGTCGCATTGGGACCGCTTGTGGGCGGGATCCAGGCGCAGGCCAACGGGTGGCGTCCATTGTTTTGGATCATCGCCGGCGTCGCCGCGGCGGCGCTGGTGCTGTCGCTGCTGACGTTTCAGGACGCCCCCCCGGCTGATCGCAGTGCCACTCGGAACCCTCTCCCCGTTGGACTGGCCGCCGTGGGCTGCGTGGCCCTGTTTTACGGCGCCTCCGAGCTGCTCACGCATCCGTTTATTGACGGCGTGACGCTCGCGCCGCTGGCCGGTGGGCTCGCGTTGATCGTAGTTCTGTTCGTGTACCAGTATCGCGCCAAGCGACCACTGCTGTGTATCCGCCCGCTCGGCAGCACGCTCCCAGTGAGCGGGATAGTGGTCGCGATGTCCGCGGCGGCGAGTTCTATATCCGCGGTCGCGCTTGCCGCCGTCCTGCTCAGAACCAACTTCACTCCCGTGCACCTGGGGCTGCTTCAGTTCCCCGAGTTCATCGCGGCGCTGATCACCGCGGTCCTGCTCGGATTCCTCTTCCGGACCCGGGGTCTCCACTACCTCGTCCTCGGCGGCATGCTCTCGCTGATCGCGGGGATCCTGGTACTTCAGTCCCAGCTCCCGCCCACGTCGCTGCTCATGGCGCTCGGCTCTGGACTGATCGGACTCGGCGTGGGCGGGTCGGTGGCGCCGGCGCTGTTCATCGCCGGCTTTTCGCTGCTCAACAACGCCCTACAGCGCGTGTTCGCGATCATCGAGCTACTGCGGGCCGTCGCCGCATTCATGGTCGCGCCGGTGTTGGCGCACGTGGCCACGACCGTCGGAGGCAGCCCGGCGGCCGGCACCCACACCGCGCTCTGGATCTGCTTCGGCATCGCGAGCGGTGGCACGTTGTTCGCGGTCTCCCTGTATGCGCTGGGTGGGGTGCGCCCGCCGGCGCCGGCGCTGGAGGTATGGATGAGCGGTGAGGCCCCGGCTTGGTACTCGCCGCCGCTGCTGGACCGAATCCGTGACTCCTCCGGGGCGACGGTTCTGACCGAGCCGCTCGCCTGTGACGCGGTCGGCCAGTACGGCGGCCCGCGCGACGGGGACTCGGCCGCGCCCGTGGCCGACCGTCCGGCCGGCGCGGTGACATGAGCGCCAGCGACGTTGACCCTGTGGTGTTCGCCTACGACGGCTCGGATCTGGCCAGGCCCGCGATCGAAGGAGGCGGGCTGCCAGCTTGAGAGGTCAAGCGACGGGTACTCACCAGGCGCCTTAAGCTGGAGGTGGCGGGTCGCGAAGCGCGACCCGCCCCAGATGTTTGGCGACTGTCGCCTAGGGGTGTCCGGCGACTGTTGTGAGGCCGTAGCCGAACGGATACAGCGGGTCGTAGTGCGGGTCGCCGACGTTGATCGGCTCTTGCGCGAGCGTCTGGGGCCAGGAGACGGGAAGCTTCCCGTTGAACGGGCGGGCGCCGAATAGCGTGTCCGCCACGCCGGCGCCCTCGCTGCCCGGCAGCCAGGCCGCCACGATCGCATCGGTCTCGGTGCGCTGGGCTGGATCGAGGAGCAGCGGGCGCCCGGACACGA
>VAWT01000255.1 GCA_005883415.1 Actinomycetota bacterium
GCATTAGGCCTTGACAACTTCTCTTATCGGGGGTTGCAGGAGCGGAAGACCGCATTGATGGGAGCGATCGGTGATGTCAACGGCCAAGTTGACGTCCCCGCTGGTGGCCAGATAAAAGTCCCCACTCCTCGCGGGTGATCAGTTGTTACTTCGTGGTGTTTGCTCCTTTCCTGCGGGCTTGTTTCATGCGGTAGCTGTCGCCGTTGGTGACGACGGTGTGGCAGTGGTGCAGTAGCCGGTCGAGGAGGCTGACGGCGGTGGTGTGTTCAGGTAGGAACTTGCCCCAGGACTCGAAGGGCCAGTGCGAGCCGATGCCAAGCGAGCGGCGTTCGTAGGCGGCGGCGACGAACCGGAACAGCAGCTGCGCGCCGGTGTCATCCAGCGGGGCGAAGCCGAGTTCGTCGATGATGATCAGCTCGTGGCGGAGGAGCCCCTCGATCACTCGCCCGACCGAGTTGTCCGCGAGGGCCCGGTAGAGGGTCTCGACGAGTTCGGCGGCGGTGAAGTACCGGACCCGGTGGCCCGCTTCGACGGCGGCGACGCCGAGCGCGACGAGCATGTGGCTTTTGCCTGTGCCGGCCGGTCCGATGAAGCAGGCGTTCTCCGCGGCGCGGATCCACTCTAGAGACGACAGGTAGTCGAAGGTGGCCTTCGGTATTGACGAGGCGGCGACGTCGAACTCGTCCAGCCGCTTGCGGACCGGGAACGCAGCGACGCGCATTCGGGTGCGGGCGTTGGACTCCTCCCGGGCGGTGATCTCCGCGTCGATGAGGGTGCGCAGGAACTCCTCCGGTGACCAGCGTTGCGTCTTGGCCGTGATCAGCAACTCGGGTGCGAGGCGACGCATCGCGGCCATCTTCAACCGTTTCAGCCCGGCGTTGAGATCAGCCGCGAGCGGCGGTGGTGCGGTGCTCACTGGTCATCACCGCCGATCGCGTAGTCGCTTAATGGCCGGGTCGGGACGGCCGGCAGCGTCAAGACCAGCGCCTGCCCGGCGGGTCGGGGCAGCGGTGCTGCACCGGCGGCAGCAAGGATCGAGCGCACGTCATCCGCGCGCCAACGCCGGAACTCCACCGCCCGCTCCAGCGCCGTGAGCAGGGCTGTTTCACCATGCGCGGCATGCAAGACCAGGATCTGTTCCAGCTCCGTGGCCAGCTTGCTGACCCCGGCCGCCGCGGCACCCATCAGGAACTGCTCGGCTACCTCGCCGAGGGCCAAAAACCGTTTCTCCGTCGCGGTTTTCGCCCTCGGCGCCCGGGTCGGCTTGTCGGACCGGGAGCTGCCGTAATGCTCATCGACGATGCTGACCTCACCCGGCGCGACGATGGCATGGTCAGCGACGACCTCGCCGGTGAACGGCTCCATCATCTGCACCTGGTTGCCGGTGACGACCAGTAGCACGGTCGTGCCGATGAGCCGATTCGGGACCGAGTAGCGGGCTGAGCCGAACCGCACGCACGACAGCTTGTCGACCTTGCGGCTGACCGGCTTGACCCCGATCCCCTCCGGCCGCAGCGACGGCAACGCGCCGAGCAGTTCGCGTTCGGTCTCCAGCCGCTTGGCCGGGACCGCCACGATCTCCGAGTGCACGACGCCGTTGACCTCCGCACACCAGCGAGCGGCCTCGGCGTTCGCCGCGGTCAGGTCCTCCACCGCCGGTTCGGCCGGGACGATCAGATCGCGCTTCGCGTAGCCAACGAGGTTCTCCACGATGCCCTTGGACTCCGGGTCGTTGCCGTGACAGAAGTCCGGCCGGAACCCGTAGTGCGTGGCGAAGCGGACGTAGTCCGCCGTCGGTACCACCAGGTTCGCGACCACCGCCGACTTCAAGCACCCCATCCGGTCGGCGAGCACGATCTTCGGGACACCACCGAGGGCTTCGAAGCACTCGGCCAACAAGGCCATCGTCGTCGCGGCTTTCTCACCGGCGGCCAAGCGCACGAACCGCCACCGTGACCACGCCAGCACGGCGCAGAACACGTGCAACCCGTTCTCGACACCCCAGTCGATGACCAGCGTGTCCCCGGGCGTCCACACCGCCGGCCGGCGACCACGGTGATGGCCACGGCGCCACCCGCGCCTGACCTCAGCGACGAGGCGACGGAAGTTCCGCGCCGAACCCTGATAGCCCGCCGCCCTGGCCGCGGGCAGCAGTCGCTTCGCGCTGATCTTCCCGTGCGTCCGGGCAACCTCCTTCACGACCGTCTCCCGCACGTCGTCGTAGTTGTGGATCCGCTCCTTGCGCTCGGGTGCGGCGCCGCCGGCATTGTGCCGGTCAACGATCCGCTTCACCGTCTTGTGCGTCGTCCCGCAGATCACCGCGGCACCGCGGTAGGTGCCCACCTCCCGATAGGCAGCCAACACATCCATCCGTTCCCTCGCGTTCTTCAATAGAAGCCCCCCGCGTGGTGCGCTGACACGGATTCGCACCCGCCACCGTCACCGCGCAGGGCCACTCACCCTGGACACGACACGCGAAGACTGGGACTTTCAACTGGCCAACAACGGGGACCAGAACCTGGCCACCAGTGGGGACTTTTTCATGGCCACGGACAGCCAGCCCACTCACCGAATATTTCTCAATTACGAACAAGCAAAGACCTTGCTCTAGAGGAGCTCGTTGAGAGACACTTAGAGTGTGGATTGGGTTGCAAGCATCGGCGCAGCAGTGGCAGCCGTGGGGGGCTTCC
>VAWT01000256.1:0-1875 GCA_005883415.1 Actinomycetota bacterium
CGCGCACCTCTTCGACCTCGCCCGTGCGCTGGGACCCCCAAGCCGGCGACGACGCCGCCGAGCGCCCAGGCGAGGATTACGGCCAAGCATCCACCACATCCTCGACGGGCTGACCGGCGCCGCCGCATTCGTGCACAACGCCCGGCTGGACAACCTCGCCGCCAACCAGCTTGCACAAGCCCTCTTCTCCGACATGTTCAGCCGCGCTGCCGGCCCAGTCAACAGCGCCCGCTACGTCTTCCTCGACCCGGGCGCCCGCGACTTCTACGTCCACTGGGACCGCGCCGCCAGCGACGTCGTCGCGATTCTCCGCACAGCAGCAGGACGCGAACCCGACGACCGCGATCTCATAGAGCTGGTCGGCGAGCTTTCCACCCAAAGCGACGAGTTCCGCACCCGCTGGGCCGCCCACAACGTCCGCTTCCACGACACCGGCACCAAGGAATTCCGTCACCCCGTCGTCGGGAACATCACCACCACCTACAACCGAATGGAACTCGCCGCCGACCCCGGCCTCGCCATCACCATCTACACGGCCGAACCCGGCACAAAATCAGCAGAGGCACTCAACCTCCTCGGAAGCTGGGCAGCGACGCCAAAGCAGCCAGAGCTACACGACGCCGAACAGCGTCCCTGAACGCGAGCCGCAAGGCAGCCGCAGCCTCCATGATCGCTCGCAGGGTCCCGACGACCGCAGCACCCGAAGCGCCGGAACGCCCTCCGGCACCAAAGCAGGAGCAGCGACACCAACCCAGCCGGTCTCGCACGTCGCGGAGGCTGTCGCGTAAAGCACGCGCGTTATCCAAAGGTGATAGTTCGCCGTCGCTACGTGTCAGTGGTGGGTTGGGGTTGGGGACGGATCGCGCGCGCCGGGCGAACGCTTGCGGGCGTGGAGCCCAGCAGATAGGGAGCGCTGGTAGATAACTGTCGCGTCGCGACAGTTACGTCCCACAGCCCACCAAGGTCCGTCCTCCCGCGGGGATCACCCGCTTATCAATTCTCGCTAACCAACGACAGTCTCCGAACATTTACGCGAACAGCCTCGCGCGCAAGCACCGAGAGGCGCTGTCCGAGCCGCACTGGCGGAACCGCCCACATCCGCGCATTGGCAACGCCGAGGCCGAGGCCGACCGGGCGCGGCGGGATCAGCCGCTACCCGGAGGCGGGGCGGATTGCGAGCCCTCCTTTCGACAGCGCGGCCACATCGACCTCATCGAGCGTCTTCACGACGATGTCCGCGCCCGCGGCGGCCAACAGCTCGGCGTCATCCTTTCGGGCGATGCCGATAGCTCCCATCGCGCCGGCCTTGGCGGCCTGAACCCCGGCGGGGGCATCCTCCATTACGATCGCGGCCTCGGGATCGACGGCGAGCTCGCGGGCCGCGGTCAGGAACATCTCGGGGTCGGGCTTTCCGTGCGCGAAGTCCCTCCCGGAGACGTCCGCGTCGAAGTACTCGAGCAGCGTCAGACCGGGCCGCAGCGTCGCCGAGGAGATGCCGTGCTGCTCGGCGAAGGAGTCGAGCCGGATCTTGCGCAAGAAGAGCTCGGCGTTCTTCGACGAGGAGGCTGCGGCCACGCGCAGCCCGGCGTCCTTGACGGCGATGATGAACCGCAGCGCGTCGGGGTAGGCCATGAAGTCGCCGGCCTCGATCAGCCGCACGACCATAGCCTGCTTTCGCTCGGCGTACTCGAGCAGGCGATGGTCCTCTTCGTCGTCCGGGACGTGGAAATACTGGAGCGCGGCCCGCGCCCCGCTCATCCTTGGCTTCCCCGACATCTGCTCCTCGTAGACGCGCGATGTGAACGCGTCCGGTGACCAGGTGGTGCGATCGCGAATGTCGCTCCAGGCGGACTCCATCAGCTCGCGCAGCGACTC
>VAWT01000256.1:1922-4598 GCA_005883415.1 Actinomycetota bacterium
CGCACCCTCACGGTGGACGGTGAGCTCCAGCCGGCGGTGGTCGAGTGACACCTGCACCGGCGTGCGCCGGAACTGCATCCAGAAGGACACTCCCCCGACCGCTACCGGCAGCCTCGGGTCGAAGTGAAGGACGCCGTCGCGGATCTCGCTGCCGGTGTACGCGCGCTGCATGAGATCGAGGGTGCCAGACATGACGCCCATGTGGATTCCCTCACGAGTCGTGCCGCCCTGGATGTCTTCGGCGTCGCTGCGCAGCGCGATCAGGAATCGCTCCCAGGAGCTCTCCGGGTCCAGCCCGGCGAGCGCCCCGGCGAATGTGACGAAGCTCAGCGTGGAGCCGTGCGAGGTGCGCTGGTCGTAGTAGGTGATGTTGCGCCCAGCAGTGTCGGCTCGGTACTCATAGCCCAGGCGTTCGAAGAGCGAGCGCAGCGTGCTGGGGGAGAAGAGATAGAACAGCATCACGACGTCGGCCTGCTTGGAGACCTTGTAGCGGTTGGGGTCATCGTCCTCGGCGTGCAGGATCCGGTCGAGGCGCTGGATGTTCCCGTAGCGCTCCCGGTAGCCGTCCCAGTCCAGCTCCTCAAGCTGCTCATAGCCTTCGAACTGGCTGATGATCCCGTCGTCGTGGAAGGGAACGAACATCCGCCGGCTCATGTCCCGCCACAACCTCAGTTCCTCGTCTGAGATCTCGAGCCTCGAGCGCAGCGCGGCGGCCCGGCTGTCGGGCAGCAGCGAGAGCACCTCGCAGGCCAGGCCGGTCAGCCAGGCCACCATCACATTGGTGTAGGCGTTGTTGCGAAGCCCTCCCTCCTCGGCGCCAGGGTACTTGTCGTGGAACTCGTCGGGCCCCATCACGCCGTGGATCTCATAGCGCTGACGCTCGGGGTTGAGATGGGCGATCGATCCCCAGAAGCGGGCGATCTCGAGCATCATCTCTGCGCCATAGTCGCGCAGGAACGCCAGGTCGCCGGTGGCCTGGAGGTAGTGCCAGACGTTGTAGAAGATCGCGGCGTTGACATGGCGCTGGTTATGGCTCAGATCCGGCTCCCAGCGCCCCGACAGAGGGTTGAGATGCACGCGCTGGGTCTGCTCGGTGCCCTCGCTCCCGCTCTGCCATGGAAACATCGCCCCGTCAAGCCCCGTCTCGCGCGCTGCCGCCCGTGCTTCCTCCCGGCGTCGGTAGCGGTACATCAGCAACCCGCGCGTGACCTCCGGCAGCCGCACGCTCAGGAACGGATAGATGTACAGCTCATCCCAGAATACGTGCCCCCGGTAGGCCTCGCCGTTCAGCCCGCGGGCTGGCACACCGGCGTCGAGGTCGGCTGTGTGCCGGGAGCACGTCTGCAGAACGTGCGAGATGTGCAGCCGCAGCAGACGCTGAACCTCATCATCGCTTCGCACGAGCACGTCGCACACGCGCCACAGCTCCTCCCAGGCGCCGTTGTGCCGCGCGAGGGCCTGAGCGAAGTCCGGGCTCCGAAGCGACGCGGTCCCGGCCTTAGTCAGCGTGTCGCTTGTGGCGGGGTCGCGGGAAGTGGCCAGCGCCACCATCTTCTCGACCCGCACGGGCACGTCCTGGGCTATCTCGAGGGCGAGCACCTGTTGGATGTAGTCGTCGGTCTGGTACAGGGTGCGCTCCACGGCAAGCGGCCGGCGACCGTCGAAGACTCGCGTCCGCGCCGCCTGGCTGATGTACACATTGGACTGCCGGGTCTGGACCTTCAGCGCGATCACGTCGGGACCGAAGGTCCGCGGCGAGACCGGATCCAGATGCCGGCCCTCGAGCTCCAAATAGCGAGCGACGCCGCGGTTGGTGACCCGGCCGTCTATCGCCGATACGACCTGAATGCGACCCGACCAGTTGTTCGCGATGAGCGTCCATTCGATGCCGGCGCCGTGTGGGCTGGCCATGCTCACGAACCGACGGCACCTCACCGTCGTCTCCCGCCCCGCGGCATCCCGGAAGCGAACCGAGCGGGTCATTACCCCAGCGCGAAGATCCAGCCCGTGGCGATAGTCCAGAAGCTCCACGTCGGCCAGGCCGATCGCGTCCTCGCCCTCGATCCGCAGCTTGAGCACAAGCCAGTTGGGCAGGTTGACCAGGTCCTCGTTACCCACCGGCACGCCCCCCAGGATCGTCGTCTCGCGGTTGTAGACCCCATGGGCGTAGGTCCCGGGGTAATGCACGCCATCGGAGTCCTCCCACTCGGCCGCGCCGCGCGAGCAGAACACACCGTTTCCGGTCGAGGTCAGAACCTCGCGCAGACCCTCCCAATCGGGGTCATAGCCCTCATAACTGAGCGAAAACGGCTCTGCCGCGAAGTCCTCAAATCGCCGATCAACCGTAGGGCAAGCCTCGCAGCGAGCCGGCCACCTGTCAAACCCTCGTAGCGCCTCACTGCGTGGACGCCGATGCTCCCATCGCGCGGGATCGAGGGCAGAATCACGCCCCTAGCCTGCGCACCGAGTCCTGGGCACCGGACAACTCCGGACGGGCCAGCGCCTGGGCGAGCGCGCGATAGACCTTCCGGTTGAAGATCAGACCCACGTGGCTGCCGGTCACCTCAACGCAATCGGCGTTCGGAATGATCTGGCACTGCCAGTGGACGACGCCGTCTCCCTTTGAGTAGATGCTGGTGAGCCGCACCTCGTCGAACGGGAACGGCAGCGCATAGT
>VAWT01000257.1 GCA_005883415.1 Actinomycetota bacterium
AATCCGCCCTGGCTCGCGGGAGCATCACCGGGACGCAGGCAGTCGCCTCCTACCGGCGGATCGTCGCCCTCAAGCAGCGGCTGCCGCGCTGATTGGGCCGCCGGCTCCCGCCGGCCCAGCCAGCGGCGACGGTCAGTGATGGATCGCCCGCTCGACCGACAGCGCGAGCAGCGACTGGCCGGCGTAGCTGGGGTGAACACCGCATCTGCCGGGCTTGCCCAGCTGGGTGAGCAGGCCGGCTGGGCACGGGTTTGCGCCGGAGTGAAGGGAGCCCTGGTAGAACTGCCCGTAGCCGTTGGCGATCAGCACTCGGAAGGGCCTGGCGGCCGTCTCCACCGTGCTGTTGAGGGCGCTCACCCCGTTGGTGAGAAAGGCGCTCGTATAGTCGGGCGAGTACTGGGTCAGGATCACCAGCTGCCCTCGATAGCCCGCCTTGCGGCGGATCGTCGACAGGATCGCGCGGATGTCGCTGCGAACCACCGAGAGGACCGCCTGCTCCTCGACGGCGCTCGCGCAAACGTCGGAGGTCGTCGACACGCAACGCAGCAGGTCGTTGGCGCCGATCAGCAACGACACGAGCCTCACGTTCCGGTGGCCGCGCAGGTACTTCACCGCGAAGGCCAGCTGCGAGCCCGTGTACCGGACGTGCAGCGGGAAGCGTGACCGGTAGGACAGGGACGTGTTGGGAGGCGGCGAGTTCGTACAGCCGTTGCTGGGACCGGAGGTGTTGATCAGGCTCGAGGACGTCTCTCCGGGACACGCCGCGTTGGTCACCTTAAGTCGAAGCGCGGAGCCGACCAGCTGGGGGTAGCCGATGAAGCTCGACGCGTTGCTGTAGTTCGGCGCCGGTACCGTCGTGGACTCCCGGTATCCGAACGTAATGGAATCTCCAAGCGCGAGGTAGCGCGACCCCGGCACCACGGACGGCGTGGTGATCGGACGCACAGCGGCGCCTGACGAGGCCGGCAGCGCACCAACCAGCCCTGCAGCAAAGACGCTGCTCGCCACCACCGCGAATGCCCTCCGTGTCCTCATCCACCGGCATCCTAAACCGCGGCTGCGGCGTTGGCGCCGTTACGCCAACGAATCGCCGAGTCGGGGTGATGCTCCCGAGCCGGTTGACAGCGCCGATGCCCAGGCGTACATTCGCCCCGCACAGGGGCAGCGGGGCAACAACGCCGTCTAAAAACGGCAGAAGGGGCAAACAAAATGGTTCGAGTAGTCATCCGTAGGTTGATGCTTGCCGCAATCGCCGCATCGCTGGTCGGAGTTCCGACTGTGTTCGCGACCGCTTCAGCGAGCGCGGCAACCAAGCCGGCCGCTCAGGCAGCTGCGGTGAGCTGGCCGACCGTCCGACCGGGGGCAAAGGGCGAGCGCGTCCGCACGATTCAGCTCTTGCTCAACCAGCGCGGTTATGCCCTGGCCGTCGACGGCGTGTACGGATCGTCGACCACCAACGCGGTCAAAGCGTTTCAGAAGGTGATCAAGGTGTCGGCCGACGGCCGCGTCGGCCCGTCTACCTGGCCGAGGCTGGTTATCGCTATCAAGCGAGGCTCCAAGGACAACGCCGTTCTGGCAGTTGAGCGTTGGCTTCGCTTCGTCTATGGCTACAAGTCGGTGACCGTCGATCGAGATTTCGGTCCACGCACCGACGCCGCCGTTAGAAACGTCCAGTTCAACCATCGGCTGCGCGTCGACGGGGTTGTGGGCGCTTCGACCTGGCAGGTGATCGTGGCCGGGTAACAGCCGCCTTTTCACGGTGGCGACGGCGTTCGCGGTAGGGAGAGCGTCGTCGCCACTCTGTCGTTCGCCGTTTTTGTGTAGCGATCGCTCCCGGGTTGCGCCCAACAGGGCGGAAGATGCCCGGCGGACGTAGGCTAAGGCCCGTGGTGCCCCGGCGCGTGCTCATCGTCACGGCCAGCGCCCTGATGGTGCTGACCGCAGCCTGCTCGGCCAGCGCTCCCGCCCGGCACGCCCCGGAGCCGGCGGCCGGCCGGACCAGTCCGGTCGTCAAGCCCCGCCACCCGGCGGCGGCCTCCGGTGACATCACGCTGGCCTTCGCCGGAGACGTGAACTTCGCCGGGCGC
>VAWT01000258.1 GCA_005883415.1 Actinomycetota bacterium
TTTCAGTGCGCGCTCGTCAAGGCGAAGAAGCACAAGAAGCCAAAGCCGCACTTCTCGAAGTGCGGCTCGCCCAAGGCCTATACCGGCCTCGCCACTGGTGACTACAGCTTCTTTGTGCGGGCCTTCGACGCCGGAGGGCCTGACCCGAGTCCCGCGAAGAAGCGCTTCAAGGTCTAAGGGGTTCGACCGGCTCGCGACGCCGGCCATCCGAGGGTCACACGACTTCTCCTACGGTGGGATAGCGGCATGCGTCGCCCTGCATGCTGCTCTTCCGCTAACCGGCAGGGACAAACTGGCCGGCTGCCCTTCGCTGATCGATGATCAGCGTGTAGTGCGTCTGCGTGACGCTTCCGGGCGAAGCGGGATCGGCGAAGGGCTGCCGAAGCCAGTACCAGTGTGCCGGAATGACCGAGAAGCAGAAGCCCGGGAGGACCTGACGGCGAGAGCTGGCGCAACCGGCCCCTCTCGCGCAGGTTGGCCAAGACGAGACCGGCAGCTAGCGTGTGACGATGGATCGATCGTGGCCGGCGTTGTCGTACGCGCAGTGGAGTGAGGCCTGCGACACGCTGCATGCGCACACGCAGCTACTCGGCAAGTTGGCCGTGGCGCTCGCCCCGCCGGAGCCGCAGCTCCAGCACGCCGCGCTGCGGCTAACGGCACGCGGCTGGGAGACAGCTCCGCTGCCAGCCCCGGACGGATCGGGTGCAATCGTCGTAGGCCTCGATCTGCGCGTCCATGAGGCGCTCGTGGAACACAGCGCCGGTTCTGCGAGGCGCATCACGCTGACGCCAAACCGGTCGGTCGGCAACGTCACGCGCGAGGTGTTGGACGCCGTGCGATTGGTAGGAGGCGCGGTCGAGATCGATCCTACGCCGCAAGAGGTGCCGTGGACGGTGCCGCTCGACGAGGACGACGTGCACGAGACCTACGAGCCCGCGCAGGTCGAGTCGTACTTCGCGGCAGCGACGCAGGCCAGCCTCGCCCTTGCGGAGTTCCGGGCGCCCTACCGCGGGCGCTCGACACCCGTGAACGCGTGGTGGGGGTCGTTCGACCTCGCCGTCAACCTCTTCTCCGGGCTGCCGGCCGAGCCGCCCTCGGACGACTTCATCATGCGTAACGCGATGGATGCGCAGGAGGTCGCCCTCGGCTGGTGGCCGGGTGATGCCCGCTACGGCAACGCAGCGTTCTACGCCTACGCGCATCCGATGCCCGACGGTTTCTCGGATGGGACGCTCTCGCCGTCAGCGGCCCACTGGCACGCGGAGCTCGGGGAGTACATCCTCGACTGGGATGACATCCGTTCGAACGCCGACCCCCGTGCGGCGGCGCTCGAGTTCCTGCACTCGGCGTTTCAGCACGGCTGTCGTGTATGTGATTGGGACCCGGCGCTCCCGGCTAGTGCAGCCGGTACGCCACCGCCCGTCGCCTGACAAGCGCACGCACGCGCCTGTCATTCAGGCGGACCCGGAAGGGTCATCCGCGAAGCGCCGTTTTGAAGCGACAGGGCCGGCGCCGCGCGCAAGACATTCATGGTTCGAGCACGATGGCGCTGCCGCTCCCTTTGGTTGCCTGTGCGAGCGCTTCCGGGGCTCTTGTGAGCGGATAGGTGGCTCGGATGTCGATGTGGAGCTTGCCCTCCGCGAGAGACGCGGCGAGCACGCGTAGCTCGTCGCCGTCCGGGCGGACGATGACATTCGTGATGCTGATGCCCCGTTCCTCGGGGGGTGGCGCGCCGGTGATGGTTGCCAGACGACCGCCGTCGACGAGCGTGCTCAGCGCATCGGCCTCTCCGCCACTGGCAGCGTTCGCGGCAGCCCGAATGCCGGACGATCTCGCGGCGTCCCTTGCCAGGCTGGTCCACTCGGGGTCGTGATAGTCGACGACGACGTCCGCGCCGAGCGCCATTACCCGCTCCGCGCTGCTCTCGCTCGCGGTCGCGATCACCCTGGCGCTGCTGTTCGCCGCCAGCTCGACGATCATTCCGCCGGTGACGCCGCCAGCGCCGTTGACCAGGATCGTTTCACCGGACTGAACGTCGAGCACCTCGGACACAACCTGCTCAGCCGTCAGTGCGGGAACGGGGAACGCTCCCGCCTCCGCCCAAGACGCGTTGTCGGGTT
>VAWT01000369.1 GCA_005883415.1 Actinomycetota bacterium
GAGGCCGGCAAGGCCATCCCGTATGGAGTTTATGACCTGGCCGCCAACACCGCGGCGGTGTCGGTGGGCCGCGACCACGACACCGCCGCGTTCGCCGTGGCCACACTGCGCCGCTGGTGGCAGGCGATGGGTCGCCCTCTTTACCCCGCAGCGGACCGGCTGTTGATCTGCGCCGACGGGGGAGGCTCCACCGGATCCCGGGTGCGGTTGTGGAAAATCGAGCTCGCCGCCTTCGCCGCCGAGTCCGGTCTCGCCATCACCTGCTGCCATCTCCCGCCCGGCACCAGCAAGTGGAACAAGATCGAACACCGGTTGTTCGCGCACATCTCGATGAACTGGCGTGGCCGCCCCCTGGAAAGCCACGAGACCGTCGTCCAGCTCATCGCCGCCACCACCACCCGCACCGGGCTTGCCGTACGCGCCGAACTCGACGACGGCCACTACCCCAGCGGCATCAAGGTCAGCGATGCGCAGATGGCCGCACTCCCGCTAGGTGGCTGGTGTCTTTCGCGTGGCGGTCCGCTGGCTTGGTGCTGGGTTGCGGGAGAATGATCAGGTGACGATGGGCCGGGCGGAGCGCCAGGGCGACTTGTTCGATGATGTGGTCCGGTTCTGCGAGGGCTCGCTGCCGGCGAATTCGATCTATGGGTTGCTGGCCCGGGAGCGGGATCGGTTGTTTCCTGACGAGCTGTTCGAGGATCTGTTCCAGGCTTCGGGTCGGCGTTCGGTGCCGCCCTCGGTGGTGGCCACGGTGATGGTGCTGCAGCGCCTGGAGGGGCTCTCGGACCGGGAGGCGGTCGAGCGGTACGCCTTCGACGTGCGGTGGCGTTACGCGGCCGGGGTCGGGGGCTACGGCGGTGGGTGGGGCAGCTTCGCGCACACGGTGCTGGTGGACATGCGCGCGCGGCTGCGTCGTTCGACGCGCCCCGACCGGATCTTCGAGGTGGGTCTGGAGGCGGCGCACGCGGCGGGGCTGGTGGGCCGGCGCCGGGTGCTGGACTCGACCCCGCTGTATGACGCGGTGGCCACGATGGACACTGTGACGTTGATCCGCTCGGCGGTGCGCGGCGTGCTCGCGGGCACCGACGCTGAGCTGGCCGCCGTGCTGCGGGCGGCGCTGAGCAGTGGGGACGACTACGCCAGCCACGGCAAGCCGCAGATCGACTGGGACGACCGGGCCGCCCGCGAGGAGTTGATCGACTCCCGGGCCCGGGACGGGTTCGCGGTGCTCGCGCTGCTGGATGGTCGCGAGCTGCCCGAGGCGGTGGAGCAGGCGGCGACGCTGCTGGCCACGGTACTGGGCCAGGATCTGGATCAGGGCCTGGACACGGTGTTCCGGATCGCGCGGCGGGTCGCGAAGGACCGGGTGATCTCCACCGTGGACCCTGATGCCCGGCACGGGCACAAGAGCTCCGCGCGCGGGTTCGATGGCTACAAGGGCCACGCCGCGGTCGACCCGGACTCGGAGATCATCACCGCCACCACGGTCACCCCAGGCAACGCCGGCGACGCCAGCGTCGCCGAAGACCTCGTCGCCGACCTTCTCGATGACGACCCGGCGGGCCACAAGCAACCGCCGCCGGTCAAGCCGAGCGCAGGTGCAGCCCAGGACGCCGAGCGGGCGTGCGTCTACGGCGACAATGCCTACGGCACCGGGTCGTTCCACGATCGGCTTGACCAGGCCGGGATCGAGGACCGCTGCAAGACCCAGACACCGACCGCGGCGGGCGGGTTGTTCAGCAAGGACCAGTTCGACATCGACCTCGGCGCTGGCGCTGTGACCTGCCCGGGCGGGGTCACCGCCCCGATCCGGCCGGCCCGCGCCGGCGGCGGTACCGCCTACTTCGCGTCGGCCTGCCCCGCGTGCCCACTGCGCGCGCAGTGCACCACGGCCGCCGGCGGGCGCACGGTGTCCGTGGGTCCCTACGAGCAGATCCTCACCAACGCCCGCGTCCGCCAGACTGACCCCGCCTGGGTCGCCGACTACCGCGGCACCCGACCCAAGGTTGAACGCAAGCTCGGCCATCTCGTGCGCCGTCACCACGGCGGACGACGAGCCCGGGTCCGCGGCACCGCCCGCGTCGACGCCGACTTCCGGCTGCTGGCCAGCGCGGTCAACCTTGCCCGCATGGCCGTGCTCGGGCTGCGCAAAACCGCCCACGGATGGGTGCTAGCGGCCTGAACAGCAACAACAGAGCCCAGGCTCGGCGCTCACCACCGCCCACTAAACGGTGACACAGCACCCGAACGGCGCAGCTGAACCGCATCCACCGCCGATCCCGACCCGCACAGCAGCCCGCACGGCCCACCCACCCAGCGGAACGCATACTCGCATCAGCCGTTCGACACCAGCCACCTAGATGAGGATTTGCGGGTGGTCGTTGTCGCCGATGGGTTCCTGCGGCATCAGCGATTCGGCCGCGACGGCGCGGAGTCCACGACCAAGGCCTACGCGCACGCGATCGCATTGTTCCTGGGCTGGTGCG
>VAWT01000370.1 GCA_005883415.1 Actinomycetota bacterium
TATCCGCGCACCGCTGAGCTCGAGCAGCGCTGCATCCGGATGCTGGCGGATCTGTTTCACGCTCCGGGCGAGACGACGGGGGCGCGGACGCAGGGATCCTCGGAGGCGATCATGCTCGGCGCTCTATCGCTGAAGTGGAAGTGGCGTGAGCGGCGCGAAGCCGCCGGCATCCCCACCGACCGTCCGAACCTGGTGTTCGGCGGCGATGTGCATGTGGTGTGGGAGAAGTTCTGCCGCTACTTCGACGTCGAACCCCGAATCGTGCCGCTGAAGCCGGACAAGTACACGATCGGACCAGAGGACGTCGAACCGCACGTGGACGAGAACACGATCGGTGTGGCCGCCGTGCTTGGCACGACGTTCACCGGTCACGCCGACGACATCGTCGGGATCAACGATTACCTGGTCGAGCTCAAGCGCCAGCGCGGCCTCGACGTGCCATTACACGTCGACGGCGCGAGCGGGGGCTTTGTGTGGCCGTTCCTGTACCCGCACTCGGAGTGGGATTTCCGGCTGGAGCAGGTGCGCTCCATCAACGTCTCCGGCCACAAGTACGGGCTGGTGTACCCGGGCATTGGCTGGCTCATCTTCCGTGAACGCTCAGACCTGGCCGAGGACCTGGTCTTCTACGAGAACTACCTCGGCAAGCGTGACGCGACGTTCACCCTGAACTTCTCGACAGGCTCCGCGATGGTCGTCGCCCAGTACTACAACTTCGTCCGGTTCGGCCGCGACGGCTACAGCTACATCATGCACACCATGCAAGCCAATGCCCGCAAGCTCGCGGAGGACATCGCGGCCATCGGAGACTTCTCGATCATCGGCGCCGAGGACGCCGAGCAGCTGCCGCTGGTGGCGTTCCAGCTCGCGCACGAGCAAAGCTTCGACGAGTTCGACATCGCGGCGCAGCTCGCCTCCGAGCGCGCGTGGATGGTTCCCGCCTACACCCTCCCGCCCAACGCCGATCACATCAAGATCATGCGCGCGCTGGTCAAGGAAACGCTCGGGCGCTCACTCACCACGGCCCTCGCCCAGGACATCGCGCAGGCGTGTGAGACGCTCAAGCAGAAGGGCCAGGTCCATCACACGGAACGCGCGCGGGTGCACACGAACACCGGTTTCTGACCGAGGTCCCGCGGCTGTGTTACCGAGACGTTGGAGCCGGCGACAAGCCCCAAGCGGCTTGTCGCCCGGCGTGCTGTTCGCTTGAGCAGGCTCCTCGGCACTCAACCCGCCAGCGATATGGGCCTCACGTCTCCCGCCGGGCGCAACACGCCGCCCATCAGTCCCAACTGCTTGAGGAATAGCCGTCGCTGCCCGGGGTGCTCGTTCGGCGGAAAGGCGTTGTAGGCGAACAGAAATATTCCCTTGGCGTTAAAGACGCTGCCACCGCCGGTACCCACCCAATTGCCGCCGCCGATGAGCACCGGATTGTTGGCGGCCCGGTGATAGGGCCCGAGCGGTGTCCCATGTCGGACCGCCTCCCCCTCGCCGTAACCGGCCCCTAGGTAAAACCCGCCGCTGTAGAGCAGGTACGTGGTCTTGCCGACGCTGACGGCCGTCGGGCCTTCGATCACTCCCCCTTCCCAGCCGCCGGATTGGCTTTGCAGCAGCACCTGGCGGGGCCCGACTACCTGTCGGCCGGTGGCGTCCAACGGCCGTCCGAAGATGACCGATGGCTGTCCGAAGGCGTTGCCGTCGCGCTTGTAGAGCAGGTAGAGCCGTCCCTGAGCCCGTAGCAGCGTGGGGTCAATCGCCCCATCAGGGTCGCTTGAGACCAGTGGATGTCCCAGATCGTGGAAATTGCCATTGGGCTGGTGGCTGATCGCCAGGCCGATGCACCGGCGGTGGTCGCCCGCTCGTTGTGCGCTGTAGTAGAGGAGATAGCTGTTCCCGACGTGCTGGAGATCGGGGGCCCAGAACCCTCCAACCGCCCACCGAGGCCCACCGTCGCGCGCGAACGCGGAGTGGGGAAGCGGCCCCGACAGGCCGGCGATCCAGCGGGCCGACCGGGTGGGGAAGCCGTCTCCGGTGCACATCAACGTGAAGGACGCAGGGCCAGAGCCGGCGTAAAGCATGGTCGGGTCCGGGCACTGGACGATCCCCTGAGCATCGGCTGTCGCCGCAAACAGGCCTGCGCTGGCTGCTGCGGTCATCATCAGAGCGACGATCGACGTGACAGTCGCAATCGACGGTCGGCGCCGCTCGCT
>VAWT01000371.1 GCA_005883415.1 Actinomycetota bacterium
CCGCGCTACGCGAGCATGAATTCGCCTACCGCGGGCTGCTGCTCGGGCGCGAGGTCGCACCGCCACCCGCAGTCGAGGCTTGAGCGGTTGCCGGATGGGGACCAACTTCGAGCCAGCGAGCCGAACCCGGGAGGTTCCAGATGTAAATCGGATCACCAAGTGGCGTGCAACCGGCTTGCACGTCGGTTCACGAATTCATCGTCCAAGTTCAACAGGAGGTCACCCAAATGTACGTTGGAGTAGTTCACAAGATCAACGACCCGGAGGCGATGCTCTCGCGGGGCGAGCGGGTTAGCAACGCGGCAAATGCTCCCGCCGGGGTACGCCCGCTGGAATTCTTCCCGGCCACGGATCTCACGGCCGCGACCTGTCTATGGGAGTCCGACTCGGTCGAGACGCTCCGCGACTACATAGACGGAACCCTTGGCGACTCGTGCGAGAACTCCTACTTCGAGATCAGCAGCGAGCACGCACTCGGCCTGCCCCAGCAAGAAGCCGCGCGAGCCTAAACCTGCCCAGGCAGGCGGGAGTGGAGAGGCTGTCGACTGGCTTCTCCACTCCCGGCTTCGGCGCTGCGTCACGCGCGATCGCTCGCTAGGGCGACCGCCGGACGAGACGCTGCGGCCGGGCTTTCGCCGAGATCGCGACACCAAATAACGTCACAACAAATAGCGATATGATCCGGCCATGCCCACACAGCAGACGATTGCCGAGCGGGGCATGGCCGTGGGACTTCGCGCCCTGAACCGCTTCGCTTCCTCACCCGTAGTGGATCGCCTAGGCCTTCGGGAACCGGCCGAGCGGTTCCTTCACGGCGCGTCGAAAACGACGGCGCGCACCGCCGCCAGCGCCGGCCGGACGTTCGCCGCCGCCCAAAAGCTGGGGCGTCCCGCGCGACAGCCGAGCGCCAAGCCGCGAGCGCTCTTCGACCTCACGCCGACCGACGAGCAGCAGATGCTGCGGGAATCGGTGCGCGACTTCGCGCTCGAGAGGCTCCGCCCGGCGGCCGAGAAAGCGGACGCTGACCGCGCCGCACCGCCCGAGCTGCTCGGGCAGGCGAACGAGCTCGGGCTCACGATGGTCGGCGTCCCCGAAGAGCTCGGCGGCGCGATGGAGGAACGCTCCGCGATCACATCGGTGCTTCTTGGCGAAGCTCTTGCGCGCGGCGACATGGGCATCGCGGTCGCCTGCCTGGCGCCGGCTGCCGTCTCGACCGCGATCAGCCTGTGGGGCGACGCCGACCAGCAGGCTCGATACCTACACGAGTTCGTCTCGGAAGATGTTCCCGCCGCCGCGTTGGCGCTACTCGAGCCGCGAGCGCTGTTCAACCCGTTCCGGCTCGAAACCCGCGCCCGGCACGACGGGAACGACTACACCCTCAGCGGTATCAAGTCGCTCGTCCCTCGCGCGGCCGATGCCGAGCTGTTCGTGCTCGCAGCTGAGCTGGGGGACAAGGGGCCCGCCTTGTTCGTGGTCGAGTCAAAGACCCCGGGGATCTCCGTTGAGCCTGAGCCCGCGATGGGCGTCCGCGCTGGGGCGACCGGAACGCTGAGCTTCGACGAGGTCAGGGTTTCGGGCGCCGCGCTGCTCGGCGAGGGAGATCCGGAGATCTTCAAGCACTGCGTCCAGCTCGCGCGCCTCGCTTGGTGCTCGCTGGCGGTTGGAACCGGTCAGGCGGTGCTCGATTACGTGATTCCCTATGTCAACGAGCGTACGGCGTTCGGCGAGCCGATCGCCAACCGCCAGGCGGTGTCGTTCATGGTGGCAAACATCGCGATCGAGCTCGATGGGATGCGCCTGGCGACCTACCGCGCGGCCAGCCGCGCCGATCAGGGCAAGCCGTTCGGTCGTGAGGTGGCATTGGCGCGCCGGCTGTGTGCCGAGCGCGGGATGCAGATCGGCTCCGACGGCGTCCAGCTGCTGGGAGGACATGGATATGTCAAGGAACATCCGGTCGAGCGGTGGTACCGGGACCTGCGTGCCGCAGGAGTGATGGAAGGAGCTCTACTGGTCTGATGATCAACTTGGAAGTCCCCAAGAAGTTCGAGGTCCTCGTTACGCAGGCGCACCAGGTCGCGATCGAGATCTTCCGCGCCAACTCCCGCAAGTACGACCGCGCCGAGCACGAATACCCAAAGGAGCTCGACATGCTGGCTGCCGTCATCGACGGGGCGGGCTCCGCGGGAGACGCGGGCGTGGGCAGCGTCGGCGGGGGCAACGGTGCTTCCGCTCGCGAGGACTCCGCCGGAACCCGCAACGGGTCCAACATGGCGAGCCTGCTGGGGCTGATCGAGCTCTGCTGGGGGGACGTCGGGCTGCTGCTGACGATGCCCCGCCAGGGTCTTGGTCAAGCCGCGATCGCCGCGGTCGCCAACGAGGAACAGCTGAAGCGCTTCGGCGGCAAGTGGGCAGCGATGGCCATCACCGAGCCCGAGGCCGGCTCCGACTCCGCCGCGGTGCGCACCACGGCGACGCTCGACGAGGAGACCGGCGAGTACGTCCTCAACGGCGAGAAGATCTTCGTCACTTCCGGCGATCGCG
>VAWT01000372.1 GCA_005883415.1 Actinomycetota bacterium
TTCCCCCAGCTTGTGTCCGACCATTGACTCGGAGATGAACACCGGTACGTGCTTGCGCCCGTCGTGCACGGCGATCGTATGCCCGACCATCTCGGGAAATATGGTCGAGGTCCGCGACCAGGTCTTGACCATCCGCTTCTCGCCGGAGGCGTTCATCGCCTCGATCCGGGTCATCAGCCGCTCTTCGACGAACGGCCCCTTCTTGCTCGAACGGCTCATCTCTTCTTGCCGCGCCTCCTACCACGCACGATGTCTCGATCCGACGGCTTGTGCTTCTTGCGAGTGCGGTAGCCGAGGGTCGGCACTCCCCACGGCGTCACCGGATGGCGGCCCGGGGTCGTCGAGCCTTCGCCGCCGCCGTGGGGGTGGTCGACCGGGTTCATCGCCGTCCCACGCGTCTGTGGCCGCGAGCCCATGTGGCGCTTGCGTCCGGCCTTTCCGATCTTGACGTTCTGATGGTCGGCATTGCCGATCACCCCGACGGTGGCCCGGCACTCCGCCCGCACGATGCGCATCTCCCCCGAGGGAAGCCTGAGCGTGACGTGATCGCCCTCCTTGGCCAGCAGCTGGACGCCGGCCCCGGCGGCGCGCGCCATCTGCCCGCCGCGGCCGGGCACGAGCTCGACGTTGTGCACCACGGTGCCAGCCGGCATGTTCGCGAGCGGAAGCGAGTTGCCCACACGGATGTCGATGTTCGGACCGGACTCGACTGTCGCCCCCACCCGGAGCCGCTGTGGGGCGAGGATGTAGCGCTTCTCGCCATCCGCGTAGTGCAGCAGCGCGATGTAGGCCGAGCGATTGGGGTCGTACTCGATGTGCGCGACCCTGGCCGGAACGCCGTCCTTGCGCCGCTTGAAGTCGATCTTGCGGTACAGGCGCTTGGCGCCGCCGCCGCGGTGGCGCGATGTCTTGCGGCCGTTGACGTTGCGGCCGCCTGACTTCTTGAGCCCCTTCGTCAGCGACTTCTCGGGCTCGTCCCGGGTCAGCTCGGCGAAGTCCGGATAAGTAGCAAAGCGTCGCCCGGGAGAGGTGGGCTTGGGCTTACGAAGCGGCATCAGCCCCCCATTGGGAGATAAGTGGGTCTATGCGGACAGTTTCTTCCCACACGGTCATTCGCCCGCCTCCAGGGTCGTCCCGAAGATGGGGATGGCCTGCCCTTCCTGGACCTGGACGATCGCCTTCTTCCACGTCCGGGTGCGCCCCGAGGTGTAAGCGCGCCGCTTGGGCTTGCTCTTCACGGACGCGGTGCGGACGTCGACCACATTGACGTCGAACAACCGCTCGATGGCCTGCCGGATCTGCGTCTTGTGCGCGTGGTCGTGGACACGGAACGTGTACTTCCCGGCCTCCGCCAGCGCGTACGTCTTCTCGGACACCACCGGCCGGATGATCACCTGGCTCGGCTCCATCAGGCGGCTTCCTCCTCGCCGGCGGCGGGGGTGCCGCGTGAGGACCGGTCCACCGCCCGCGCGACGAGCTCTGGCAGCGCCGCCTGCGACACCAGCAGCGAAGCGGCGCGGATCACGTCCGC
Source organism: Actinomycetota bacterium (assembly GCA_005883415.1). GTDB lineage: Bacteria > Actinomycetota > Thermoleophilia > Solirubrobacterales > Solirubrobacteraceae > Palsa-465. Next base: position 1,532 of record VAWT01000372.1, read on the forward strand.
GACGCCGGCGTTAGAGACCGGCATCACATCGACGCGCACCAGGTTCCGGAAGGACTTGCCGACCACGGCCTCGTCCTCAGAGAGCACCACGAGCGCGGGCAAGTCCGCGCCCCAGTCCTCGATAAGGTCGGCCGCCTGCGAGGTTGACGGCTCGTCGAACGCCCCGGCGTCGAACACGGCCACAGAGCCGCGCGAGGCATGCTCAGACAGTGCGCTGCGCAGCGCCCTGCGCCGGGCCTTGCGGTTCACCTTGACGGCAAACGACCGCGGCGTAGGCCCGAACACCGTCCCGCCACCGGCCCACAATGGCGAGCGGTCGGATCCCGCTCGAGCCCGGCCGGTTCCCTTCTGGCGCCACGGCTTGGCGCCGCCGCCTCGCACCTGACCGCGGGTCAACGTCGATGCAGTGCCCCGCCGGCGGGCGTTTAGCTCGGCGCGCACCGTCTCGTGCACGAGCGCCATGTTGAACGGCGCTTCGAACGCCACCGCATCGAGCGAGACGCTGCCACCTCCCAGGACAGGGGCCTTCTTACCGGGCATCGGACGACACCTCCACCGTGCCGCCGCGCGGCCCGGGCACAGCCCCCCGTACCAGCATCACGTTTCGATCGGCCATCACCTCGACGACCGTCAGGCCGCGTTGAGTCATGCGCCCCCCGCCCATGCGTCCGGCGCCTCGCATGCCCTTGACGACCCGGGACGGCGTAGCCGAGGCGCCGATCGAACCCGGGGCTCGGATGTTGTGGGAACCGTGAGATGCCGGTCCACGCTTGAAGTTGTGGCGCTTGATCGTCCCCTGAAATCCCTTGCCCTTGGCCCGCCCGGACACCTTCACATGGTCGCCCGCCTCGAACACATCGACTGTCACCGTCTGCCCGACACGGAGCTCGCCGGCCTCGTCGCGAAACTCCGCCAGCACCCGGTGCGCCGACGCGTTGGCCTTGCGCAGATGCCCGAGCTCAGCGCGGGCGGTCACCCGCTCGACGCGGCCGTCGTCGGCGAACCGCTGTGTCATACCGAGCTTGCGAGCCAAGATCGCGGCCATGAGCACTAACAGGCCCGGAGGGCCGTCATGACGCGAGCCGGATCTCGATGTCTACCCCGGCCGGCAAGTGGTCGAGCCGCTGGAGAGAGTCGACCGTCTTGGGCGTCGGCTGATGGATGTCGATGAGCCGCTTGTGAGTGCGGATCTCGAAGTGCTCGCGCGAGTCCTTGTCCTTGAACGGCGAACGGATCACGCAGTACACGTTCTTCTCCGTCGGCAGGGGCACGGGACCGGAGACGCTCGCGCCGGTTCGCGTCGCCGTCTCGACGATCTCCTTGGCCGCAGTCTCGATCGCCGAGTGGTCATATGACTTCAGGCGGATGCGGATCTTGTTTTGCGCAATCGTTGCCAAGGGGTGGACTCTCTCAGTCAAAGTGGGGCCGGTCCCCGGGTTTGGGACCCGCCCCACGTGTCGTATCTCCTATTTCAAAAAACAAGGGCGGCCGGCCCAAAGGGCCACGCCGCCCTCTTAACTAATTGACGACTTCGGTCACGACCCCCGAGCCGACCGTGCGGCCGCCCTCGCGGATCGCGAACCGCAGACCCTGGTCCATGGCGATCGGCTGGATGAGCTCGATCTCCATCTGGACGTTGTCGCCCGGCATGACCATCTCGGTGCCCTCGGGCAGCTTGGCGACGCCGGTGACGTCGGTGGTGCGGAAATAAAACTGCGGCCGGTAGCCACTGAAGAACGGCGTGTGACGGCCACCCTCCTCCTTCTTCAGGACGTAGACCTCGGCCTTGAACTGGGTATGGGGCGTGATCGACCCGGGCTTGCACAGCACCTGGCCGCGCTCGATCTCCTCTCGCTTGGTGCCGCGCAGCAGGCAGCCGACGTTGTCGCCCGCGCGGCCCTCGTCGAGGATCTTCTTGAACATCTCGACGCCGGTCACGACCGTCGATTCGGTCGCCTTGATGCCGACGATCTCGACCTGCTCGCCGGTCTTGATCACGCCCTGCTCGATCCTGCCGGTGGCCACGGTGCCTCGGCCGGTGATCGAGAACACGTCCTCGACCGGCATCAAAAACGGCTTGTCGAGGTCGCGGACAGGCTCGGGGATGTAGGTGTCGAGCGCCTCGGCCAGCTCGAGGATCTTTGCCTCCTCGGCCTCGTCGCCCTCCAGCGCCTTCAGGGCCGAACCGGTGATGAAGGGGATGTCGTCCCCAGGAAACTCGTACTCGGTCAGGAGGTCGCGGATCTCGACCTCGACCAGCTCGAGCAGCTCCGGGTCGTCGACCATGTCGGCCTTGTTCAGGAACACGATGATGTAGGGCACGCCCACCTGTCGCGCGAGCAGGATGTGCTCGCGGGTCTGGGGCATGGCGCCGTCGGCGGCCGAGACGACCAGGATCGCGCCATCCATCTGGGCCGCGCCCGTGATCATGTTCTTGACGTAGTCGGCGTGCCCCGGGCAGTCCACGTGGGCGTAGTGACGATTCGGGGTCTGGTACTCGACGTGCGAGGTTGCGATCGTGATCCCCCGTGCCTTCTCCTCAGGAGCATTGTCGATCGACTCGAACGACCGGATCTCCGTGCCGCCATACTTCTCGTTCAGCACCTTGGTGATCGCGGCGGTCAGCGTCGTCTTGCCGTGGTCGATGTGACCGATGGTCCCGACGTTGACATGGGGCTTGTCGCGCTCGAACTTGGCCTTCGCCACTTTTGTGTTGCTCCTTCTGGGTTTAGATGTTCATTCGCCCGAAGGCGAATACGTTTCAAATATAACTTCCGTCCGGTGGTAGTGCTATGCGCTCCGGCCCATCACGCGGGCTGTAGCTCGCCCACCACCTTCTCGACGATGTTCGCCGGAACCTCGTCGTAACGCTCGAATTGCATCGTGTAGGTCGCCCGGCCCTGAGTGGTCGAGCGCAGATCGGTTGCGTAGCCGAACATCTCCGCCAGCGGCACAAACGCGCTCACCACCTGGGCGTTGCCGCGCTGTTCCATGCCCTGCACGTGGCCGCGCCGGCGGTTCAGGTCGCCGATGACGTCGCCCATGAACTCCTCGGGGGTGACCACCTCGACGGCGAAGATGGGCTCGAGAAGGACGGGATTGGCCCGCTTGGCCGCCTCCTTGAGCGCCAGGGAGCCCGCGACCTTGAACGCCAGCTCCGAGGAGTCGGTCTCGTGGTACTTGCCGTCGTCCAGCGTCACGCGGACGTCGACCATCGGGTAGCCGGCCCGGGGGCCGTTCTCCATCGCCTCCTCGACGCCCTTTTCCACGGCGGGGATGAACTCCGTCGGAATCGAGCCACCCTTGATCGGTGCCCTTGATCGTCTCCCGGTAGGAGACCTGGGGACGGCCCACGTTCGCGCCGACCTTGAACTCCCGCAGCATCCGGTCGACCAGCACCTCGAGGTGCAGCTCGCCCATGCCCGAGATCTCGGTCTGGCCCGTCTCATCGTTGGTCCTGACCTGGAACGTCGGATCCTCCTCGGCAAGGCGGGCCAGGGCGGTGGACATCTTCTCCTGATCGGCCTTCGTGCGCGGCTCGATCGCCACCTTGATCACCGGCTCCGGGAACTCGATCGTCTCGAGCTTGATCGGCCTGTCGGGTGCGGCGAGCGTGTCACCGGTCGAGACCTGCTTGATGCCCACCGCGGCGGCGATGTCCCCGGCGTGCACCTCCTTGACCTCCTCGCGGTCGTTGGCGTGCATCATCAGGATTCGCCCGATGCGCTCGGTGCGGCCCGTATTGACGTTCAACACCCGCGCCCCAGCCTCCAGGCGGCCGGAGTAGATGCGGAAGTAGGTGAGCTTGCCGACGTAGGGGTCGGCCATGATCTTGAAGGCCAGGGCCGCGAACGGCTGATCATCCGAGGGCAGGCGTTGCACCGGCTGGCCGCCGCCGTTCTGGGATGCCTTGGTGGTCTCGATCCCCTCCACCGGCGGCACGTCGAGCGGGCTGGGAAGGTAATCGAGCACCGCGTCCAGCAGCGGCTGCACGCCCTTGTTCTTGAAGCTCGAACCACAGAGGACTGGCGTCAGCTTGATGTCGAGCGTCGCCTTGCGGATCGCGGACTTGAGCTTGTCGTGAGGGATCTCCCGCTCCTCGAGGATCATCTCCACCAGCTCGTCGTCGTAGTGGGAGACCTCCTCCAGCAGGTGCTCGCGGGCCGCGGCCGCGCGCTCGGCATCACTCTCAGGGATGTCGATGATCTCCTGCTCCTTGCCCAGCTCGTCCTTGTAGATAATGGCCTTCATCCCGATCAGGTCGATGATCCCCGCGAATTCGGACTCGGATCCGATCGGTAGCTGTACGGGGACCGGGTGGGCGCCGAGGCGGTCGACCATCGTCTCCACGGAGCGGTCGAAGTCCGCGCCGATCCGGTCCATCTTGTTGATGTAGGCGATCCTCGGAACCCGGTACTTATCGGCCTGGCGCCAGACGGTCTCGGACTGGGGCTCCACCCCGGCCACGGAGTCGAACAGGGCAATCGCGCCATCGAGCACCCGCAGCGAGCGCTCGACCTCGACCGTGAAGTCGACGTGGCCCGGGGTGTCGATGATGTTGATCCGGTAGCCGTTCCACTGGGCGGTGGTGGCAGCCGAGGTGATGGTGATGCCCCGCTCCTGCTCCTGGGCCATCCAGTCCATGACGGCGGCGCCCTCGTGAACCTCCCCCATCTTGTAGGTCCGACCTGTGTAATAGAGGATGCGCTCAGTCGTCGTCGTCTTACCGGCGTCGATGTGCGCCATGATCCCTATGTTGCGAATCTTGTCTAGGTCGAAAGTACGAGGCATCTGTCGGATTTCGTCGGGCGGCCCGAGGCATGAAAAAGGGCCCAGCGGGCCCGTTCACGACGCAGGTGTCGGCTCCGGGCGGTGTTCTATTGACTCGGTGTCTCCATCGCTTGGATACTCCGCACCCGAGGGCGGGCACGGATGAGCGCCACGCCGCCCGAGGCAAGTACTGAATATAGCAGAGGGTCTGGGGCCTCCCGGACCGGTGGCAGGCCCTCCGACCGGGGCCCAGGAGGCGGTCGAATGGGGGTAGATCCGGGCTGGTCCGCGGCGCTGCGGGGGACGGTGCTGGGGTCCGGACTGCTCGGTGCCCTACTGCTGTTCGTGGCCGAGTTCACGACGCTGTACACGATCTCCTCGACCACCTCGAGCGTCCCACTGAAGTCGGTGAGCACCGGCTCCCACGACGCCTATGCGCTGATTCCGATCGCCCTGGTGGCCGGTGTCCTGGCATATGGCGCCGCGGTCAGGGGCAGCCGGCCGGCCCTGCTCGCGCTCGGCGGGCTCGGCATCGCGACGCTGTTGATCGCACTGGTCGGCGATCTTCCTGACGCGCGCGCCACCGGCGTGATCGGCAACTCCTCGACCCGCTTCTCGAGCGCCGCCGCATCCCCGGAGGTCGGTCTGTTCCTGGAGACGGTCGGGGCGATCGCGCTCGTGATTGCAAGCGGCTGCGGGCTGCTCCTTGGCCGCCCGCCCATGCAGCGACGTTCAGCGTCCGCATCCTGACATCCCGGGGGGCCGGGGATTCAGAAGCCCCCCAAACGGCTAGATTACGGTCCGCGAGGGTTGACCTGCCGCAGCCCCCGGTCCCGTGCGGTGGGCGGCCCTCGCAGTGACTAGGCCAGCGATACGCGCCCGCTGCGGATGTCGTACACCGCCGCCACCACCTGCACTTGG
>VAWT01000373.1 GCA_005883415.1 Actinomycetota bacterium
TGGTCTCCACCCGGCCCAGCCGCCGGCGCAGCCAGGTTTGCCCGACCATCGCGCCCACCACCAGCGACAGCGAGTTGGCCGCGGTGAGACCGAGCACGACATCGGCGTCGTCGAGAAACACCGGGCAGGCTAGTAGCAATGGCAGCTTCACCGCCACCATGATCGCGTTGATCATCGTCGGGGTGCGCGCGTCGGCCATCGAGTAGAACACCCGCAGCTGCAGCATCGTCACCGCATACGGCAGCAGGCCAAAGGCGGACACCGCCAGCGCGGCACCGAGCCGCTCGGCGTTGCTGCCTGCCTTGCCCAGCGAGAACAGCGCGACGCCGATCGGCTCCCCGGCCAGGGTGAAGACCACGGTGATCGGTACCAGCACCACGATGAGGTAGCGGCTGCCCACCGACAGGTGCTCGACCACCCCACGCCAGTCGGCATCAGCAGCGGCAGCACTCATCCGCGGCATGATCGCGGTGAGCAGCGAGTAACCGAGGACGCCGTAAGGAAGTTGGAGCAGCAACCACACCAGGCTGTAGATCACCACCCCGCCTGGATCGCCCTGCGCGGCGGAGCGGGTGGTGACCACGAAGCCAAGCTGGCCCACCAGCACGTAGACGACGAACCAGGCCGCCATCCCGCTGGCCTGAGTCAGCCGCGAGTCCCACCCCCATCGCCAACCGAAGTGAAAGCCGGCCCGGCGCAGGCCGGGCAACTGCACCAGCGCCTGCGCGACGATGCCTGCGGTCGTACCCAGGCCGAGCACCAGCAGCTTCGGGTCGCTCAGCCGGGCTGGGTTGACGCTGATCTCCCCGGGAACCAGGGCGTAGACGCCCAGCGAGACCAGCACGATGACGTTGTTGAGCACCGGCGCCCAGGCCGGTGGGCCGAACACGCTGCGGGCATTGAGGATCGCCCCGAACAGCCCGGACAGGCCGTAGAACAAGATCAACGGTAGTAACAGGTAGCCGAACACGGTGGCCAGCTGCGGGTTGGCGTCCTCGCCAGTGCCCAGAAACAGCACGGCCAGAAACGGTGCCGCGACGACGGCGAGCACGCTGGCAGCGCTCAGCGCGACGAAGGCGACGGTGACCAGCCGCTGCACGTAGGCCTCGCCCCGGTCCGGGTCCTCCTTCGCGGCGCGGACCAGCAAAGGCACGATGACGCTGGTCAGCACCCCGCCGAGGAGGATCTCGTAAAGCATCGCCGGCAGCGTGTTGGACACCGTGTAGGAGTCGTTGACCACCCCCAGCCCGAGCACCGCGGCCAGCGCGAGCTGGCGCAGGAATCCGGTGATCCGGCTGACCAGGGTGGCCACCGCCATCGTGCGAGTCGCCGCGGCCAGCGAGTACTGCGGCCGCGGTCTGTGCGTGGTACTGGCCCGGCGGCCAGACCGTGGCGTGCAGTTCGCGGTGTCCAAACGTCACCTGGCTTCCCGTGTTCTGCGTATACGGCGC
>VAWT01000374.1 GCA_005883415.1 Actinomycetota bacterium
TACCGCTGATTATCGTGGGGCGACTACCCGGCGTTGTAGTTGTGCACCTGCCAGCTGGTGATCTTCGGCGGCTCCCCTTGCGCCATTGCCTCTTCCCCGATCACCTCGGCGAGCCTGGGCGCAACCTTCCCTTCGAAGAATCGGTCGAAAGCGCCGCGGGACTCCCAGACATCGATGATTCGCCATGTCCCGTCGGGTGACTGGCCCGCCTGGTGAAAGATCATCCCCTCGGGTGGGCTGCCTGGTGGGTTCACCGCCGAGTTCACCGCGTCGTACTGCTCCGCTCCCATCCCCGGCCCGAACTCGATCCAAACTGCATCAGCCATCATCTACCCCCTCGATCGTTTCCGGCGATCCTAACGGGATGTCACAGCCCGTACGAGCGTCCGATCACCTCGAGCATGATCTCGTCGGTGCCGGCGCCGATCCGGTTTAGGCGCAGGTCACGCCAGGAGCGCTCGATTCCGTACTCCTTCATATAGCCGTTGCCGCCGTGGATCTGGATGCACTCATCGGCGACTTCGACCGCGATCCGCGCGGCGTAGAGCTTGGCCATCGTGATCTCCCGAACGGGGTACTCGCCGTTCTGGAATCGCCACGCGGTCGTGTACACCATCTGGCGGGCAGTCTCGATCTTGGTGGCCATCTCGGCGAACTTGTGGCGGATCACCTGGAAGTTGCCAATCGGGCGGCCGAACGCGGTGCGCTCCTTGGCGTACTGAAGCGTGCGATCGAACACCTGCTGGGCACCTGAGACCGAGCCTGCGGCACCGATCAGCCGCTCGCCCTGGAGCTCCCACATGATGTGGTAGAAGCCCTTGCCGACTTGCCCCAGCACGGCGGACTCGGGGACGCGCACATCCTGGAAGGCGAGCAGGGCCGTATCCGAGGCGTGCATGCCAAGCTTCTGAAGGCGCTTCTCTCGAATCACCCCCGGCGAGTCCATCGGCACGATGAACAGCGTGAATCCGTCGTAGCCGGCGTCGGGATCGGTCTTGGTCACGAGCACGATTGCGTGGGCGCGGTGGCCGTTGGTGATGAACGTCTTGGAGCCGTTGATCACGTACTCGCCTGTGGCCTCATCCCTGACGGCGCGCGTCTTGATGCCGGCCACGTCGGAGCCCGCGTCCGGCTCGCTGATCCCGATGCACAGGATCGCCTTGCCCTGAATCGCGGGGACCACCCACTGCTGCTTCTGCTCCTCGGTGCCGAACGCCAGGATCGGCGGCATCGCCATGTCCGTCTGGACTGCCACTCCCATCCCCAGCCCACCGCAGTGGGCATGTGCCATCTCCTCGGCCAGAACCAGCGCCGTGTAGTAGTCGCCGCCCTGTCCTCCGTACTGCTCGGGCTTGTCGAGGCCTAGGAAGCCGAGCTCGCCCATCCGCTCGAACACCCAATCGGGGAACGTGGTCTCCTCCCACTCCTCGGCGTGCGGTTGCAGCTCCTTGATCACGAACCGGCGGATCGACTCCCGCAGCTGCTCGTGCTCGTCGGTGAAGATGAAATGCTTGCGCTCGGAGGCGAAGTCGGGCTTGAGGACGTCAGCGGTGGCCATGGCGCTGGACGCTACCGGAGCGCCGCTGGAAAGTAAACAGTAGGACTTCCTACTTCTCACTCGGGAGGTCGGGTCCGCAGGATCCGGCGTAGGCTTCCCGCCGATGCCCTACGCCACGATCCGCTACTCCGTCTCGGAGGCCGGCGTTGCGACGATCGCGCTCGATCAGCCGGACACTCGCAACGCGCTGTCCGACGAGCTGCTCGGCGAGCTGGTCGACGCGTTGGAGGGCGCCCGAGACGATCCCGCGGTGCGCTGCGTGGTGCTGACGTCGACGCACGAGAAGGTGTTCTCCGCCGGCGCCAACCTCGCCGGTTTCGCTGCGGACGTGCCACTCGTGCACAAGCACTTTGCGACCGAGCGATTTCCGCGGATCTTCGCGCTGCTTGGTCAGCTCGGGAAGCCGTCGATCTGCGCGGCGAACGGGCACGTGCTGGCGGGCGCGCTGGGGATCGCGCTCGCGTGCGACCTGGTCGTCGCCCGCGAGGGCGTCCGCTTCGGCACACCAGAGATCAACGTCGGTGTTTTCCCGTTCATGATCATGGCGCTCATCTACCGCAACGTTCCGCGCAAGAAGTGCACCG
>VAWT01000320.1 GCA_005883415.1 Actinomycetota bacterium
TCGACCGCCTCGAGGAGCTGGGGATCCTGACGCCGAACGCCCGTGGTTACGATGCCGACGATGTGGCGATCATCGAGGCCGTCTCGCGCTTTCGTGCCGGGGGCTACGAGGAAGCGATCGGGTTCACCGTCTACGACACGCTCCGCTACCGCGAGGCGCTGCAGCCGCTGGTCGAAGAGGAGATCCGGGTCCTGCTCGACCGGTTAGTAGATGAGGTAGAGGTGGAACGGGCGGTGCAGATCATCGCCTCCGGCGCTGAGCCGCTGCGGGAGTTGATCGGAGCGATGCACTCCAAGCTGCTCTTGGCGGCACTGCGGTCGCACCGGGGCGTGGCGTAGGCTCTAGCACGCTGGGATCTTCTAGTCTGAGGAGGAGCGTGGTTACTCGCGCCGTAGTTGGCCCTGGACAAACCGCTTCCACAATGCAGCTTGGCGAGACCGAGCCGGCGGTACCGCCGGTGACGGACGCCCGGCCCGGGATAACACCTGCCCGAAACGCCGAGGGCGCGCTGGCGCGGGCGCGAGACCACCTGCTCGCGCTTCAGAAACCCGATGGCCATTGGCGCGGCCTGCTCGAAACGAACGTGACCATGGACGCCGAGGACCTGCTGCTGCGCGAGTTCCTCGGCATCACCGATCGGGAACGCTCACGGCGCGCCGCCTCCTGGATCCGCTCAAAGCAGGGCTCGGACGGGAGCTGGGCGAACTTCGCCGGTGGGCCAGGCGACTTATCGACGACGATCGAGGCCTACTGGGCGCTGCGTGTGGCCGGCGACGAACCCTCGGCGCCCCACATGCAACGGGCGGCCGCCTGGTCTAGAGAGCACGGGGGCCCGCGCCAGGCGCGCGTTTTCACCCACATCTGGATGGCGCTGTTCGGCCTCTGGCCCTGGGACGAGGTACCGGCGGTACCGCCGGAGCTGATGTTCCTTCCGCGCTGGTTCCCCCTCAATCCCTACGACTTCTCGTGTTGGGCCCGGCAGACGATCGTCGCGCTGATGATCGTCCGTGCCCACCGGCCGTCCCGCCAGTTGGCGTTCACGCTGGAGGAGCTGGGTCCCTCCGACCCCGCCGCGGTGGCCCCAGCGCCTTCGCTCGCCGGGCGCATGCTGAACGTCCTCGACCGCGTGATGCGCGTCTACGAGCGCCATCCGCTTCGGCCGCTGCGGCGCGCGGCCCTGACCGCGGCCGAACGGTGGGTGGTCAAGCGCCAGGAGGCAGACGGCGGCTGGGGCGGCATCCAGCCCCCGTGGGTGTACTCGCTGATGGCGCTGCACCTCCAGGGCTATTCGCTGGAGCACCCTGTTATCCGCGCGGGGCTTGCCGGGCTCGATGGCTTCACCGTCGAGGACGGTGATGCGATGTGGCTGGAGGCCTGCCAGTCGCCCGTGTGGGACACCGCCCTCGCCATCCTGGCGCTGGCCGACGCCGGCTTGAAAAGCGACGATCCGGCACTGGTGCGCGGCGCAGACTGGCTGCTCGACCGCCAAGAGCTAGAGGTCGCGGGAGACTGGGCGGTGCGGCGCCGGCATCTGCGACCGGGCGGGTGGGCGTTCGAGTACCACAACGTCAACTACCCCGACGTCGATGACACGCCGATCTGCGCGCTGGCGCTCCGTCGGGTCGAGCACCCTGACCCGAACCAGATTGAGCGTGCCGTGCAGCGCGCGGTCGAGTGGATCATCGGCATGCAGAGCGGCGACGGGGGATGGGGGGCGTTCGACGCCGACAACACCCGGACGATCGTCCGTCAACTGCCGTTCTGCGACTTCGGCGAGGTAATCGACCCGCCGAGCGCCGACGTCACGGCCCACGCGGTCGAGCTGCTGGTCCAGGAGGAGAGCGCTGCCGGACGCGACAGCGCCGACCGTGGGTTGCGATGGCTCTGGGACGAGCAAGAGTCGACGGGGTCATGGTTCGGCCGGTGGGGCGTGAACCACATCTACGGCACATGGTCCGTGCTGTGCGCGCTCAAGGAGGCCCACGTTCCCCCCGACGACGGACGTCTCCGGCGCGCGGTGAGGTGGCTTGAGCTCCACCAGAATCCGGACGGAGGCTGGGGAGAGGACTGCCGCTCCTACGAGGATCCGGCTTGGATCGGGCGCGGCGAGAGCACGGCCTCCCAGACCGCTTGGGCGCTGCTGGGCCTTCACGCCGCCGGAGCGGCTGGCGCGGATTCCGTCAGGCGCGGGATCGACTGGCTCGTCGCCACGCAGCGAGACGACGGAACGTGGGATGAGCCGCAGTACACGGGTACCGGCTTTCCTGGCGACTTCTACATCAACTACCACCTGTACCGGCTCGTATTTCCGGTGATGGCGCTCGGCCGGTGCCTGGAGGCGCTGCGATGACCGCGGCGGCGCCCAGACAATCCGCCGTGTCGGGCCCCCAGCGGGCCAACGCGCCAGACCCGGAGACCGTGATGGCCCAGGCTCGGCACGAGAACTTCCCCGTGGCGAGCCTGCTGTTGCCCCGGAGCGTGCGCTCGCACCTGCTGTCGGTGTACGGCTTCGCCAGATTGGTAGACGACGCCGGCGACGAGGCCCAGGGTGACCGGCTCGCAGTCCTTGACGAGATCGAGGCCGACCTCGAGCGCGTGTGGGGCGGGCGGCCACGGAACCCACTGATCGCCCGCCTGCAGC